>NZ_QOBB01000029.1:0-67470 GCF_024704855.1 Burkholderia sp. HAN2018
TCCTTCACCGGCTCGTCCCGGCTCTCGACCTCGCGCAAGATCCGGATGATCTGCTCGTCGGTAAATCGCTTCTTCATCGAGTTCTCCTTGCCTCTAGGATAAAAGAGAACTCACTTGCCAGATGGCTACAAGAAACGTCTCAGGTCAACGGCATCGACCCGTGCGTCATCGATCGGGGTGCACCAGGACGCGGCGCGTCGAGCAGACCGTCCAGCCGATGCATCACGTAGCGCCCACGCCACTTCGACACAGTTTGCTGGGTGACCCGCAGTTTCGCCGCGACCGTCTTGTTGTCGATGCCCTCGGCGCAGGTCAGCACGATCCGCGCGCGCAACGCTAACGCTTGGCCCGTCTTGCGGCGCATCGCCAGAGCCGTGAGCTGCTCGCGTTCCGTTTCGCTCAACACGAGGTCCGCCTTGGGTCTTCCGCTCATTGCCGCCTCTTCGTGTCCGTGGCATTTACTACACGGTACTACAGGCAGCAACTTGTTCAACGAATTTCTAACTCACGACACTAGGGTGACATACGAAGTCAGCGTGAATATGCTATCGCATTGAGCGGTATCATCGTGCAAGGCTTCGTGTTCAAGAATACCCACGAATACAAGGCGGCACGAGCGCGCCGTCTTGTCGCTTTGGCGGCCGTGCCGAGCAGTCGTTCAGTGCGGGTTTGCGTCGGCCGTCAGTGCATGTGTACAGTCCGTACGGTACTCGGTGGCGAGCCGGCGATTCGCCTCGTCAAGATCGTCCGGGTAGTACGGGCCGCTGTGCGCGGGGTTATAGCCAACCTGTTCGAGTTCGATCAGCTCGCGCACCAGGTCCGCATGCGTGACCTCGCGCTGAGTGTGAACGAACGGGTAAGCGTTGCATTCCTGTGGCGTCAAGTGCGGTGCCGCGAACGCGGCGGTGCTGGCGCATGCGAGCAGCATGCAGGCGGTGGTAGTCGAAAGTTTCATCCGGTAACTCCTGGTTTCGCGGCCCGATGCCGCATGACGTCAGCGTAGGCGGATCGCGCGACGACGCGGGCGACGCACGGATGAAACTTGTTTCACGCCTGTTCATGTGGTGCCAGATGAAGCTATTTTCATGTAACGCCGGGCGGCGATCGTGTCGTCTACGATAGTCGCGGGCGCAAGGTGTGCGCCCGTATTGAAGTTCATTGCGAGGACAGGCATGCGAGTACTGACGGTCGAAGACGATGCGGTGACCGCGAACGAAATCGTTGGCGAACTCACTGCGCGCGGATTCGAGGTCGACTGGATCGACAACGGCCGCGAAGGGATGATGCGCGCGATGAGCGCATCATACGACGCGATCACGCTGGACCGGATGCTGCCGGGCCCGGACGGCCTCGCGATCCTGACCGCGATGCGCACGGTGGGCATCGATACGCCGGTGCTGATGCTGAGCGCGCTCGGCGACGTCGACGAGCGCATCCGCGGGCTGCGCGCGGGCGGCGACGATTACCTGACGAAGCCGTTCGATTCCGGCGAGCTGAGCGCGCGCATCGAGGTGCTGCTGCGCCGCCGCCAGGCATCGGGCGTCCCGCAGCAGACGCTGCTGAAGGTCGGCGCACTCGAGCTCGACCTCATTTCGCGCTGCGCGCGCCGCGGTGGCGACGAGATTCCGCTGCTGCCGACGGAATTCCGCGTGCTCGAATTCATGATGCGCAACGCGGGCCAGACGATCACGCGCACGATGCTGTTCGAGACCGTGTGGGGCTATCACTTCGATCCGGGCACCAACCTGATCGACGTCCACATGGGCCGGCTGCGCAAGAAAATCGATCCGCCCAGCGCGCAACCGATGATCCGGACGGTGCGCGGCTCGGGCTACATACTCGCGTGACGGAGGCGGGAATGGACGCGGCTCGCGCGGCGAATTTCACACGCCGCTGGCATACGACGACGTTCCGCTGGCTGTGCGCGTACGCGGCCATCTTCTCGGTGTCGCTGCTGCTGCTCGCGGGCGTGATCAACGTCGCCGCGACGCACACGATGACGCGCGACACCGACGAGGTGCTCGCGTGGCAGCTGATCTATTTCGATTCGATCCCCGATGCCGAACTGCCGCTCGCGATTCACCGGCGGCTCGAGCACGAGCACATGCATACGAGTTTCTACGGGCTGTTTGACGCGGCCGGTCGCCGTGTGGCAGGAGACATCGCGACACTGCCCGCGCTGCGCACGGATCGCGACGGACGCACGCTGAACCGCACGCTCGCGCCGCTCGATGGTCAGCCCGCACCGATCACGCGCGCGATGGCCGTGCGCCGCGACAACGGGATGACGCTGGTCGTCGCGCGCGACCTGTCGCATTTCATCCAGATCCGCGATGTCGCGATCCGCGGGCTCGTGATCGGCGGCGTGATGATCCTGATCGCCGGCATTGCAGGCGGCAGCATGCTCGGCATGCGGCAGATGCGCCGCGTCGCCGCGATCCGGCGCGTCACGCGGCAGATCGCCGAGGGCGATCTCGGCAAGCGGTTGCCGGTTGGCCGCTACGACGAACTCGATCTGCTCGCGCATCTCGTGAACCACATGCTCGACGAGGTCGAGCGGCTGATGGGCGAGGTGCGCCATACCTGCGACGGCATCGCGCACGACCTGCGCACGCCGCTCGCGCGTGTCCACACGATGCTGGCGCGGCTGGCCGATCAGCCGTTCTGCGCGGATGATCCAGCGTCGGCGGCACTGCTGGCGTCTGCGCGCGACGAAACCGACCGGCTGCTCGAACGCTTTCGCGCGATGCTGCGCATCTCCGAGATCGGCACGCTGAGCCGGCGCGGCGGCTTTGCCGAGGTCGACGTCGCGGCATTGCTGCGCGACGTGTGCGACCTCTACGAGCCGCTGGCCGAAGCCGTCGACGTGTCGTTCGCGCTCCACGCGGCACCGGTCGACGGCATTCATGGCGACCGTGCATTGCTGTTCGAAGCGTTCAGCAATCTCGCGGATAACGCGATCAAATTCACACCGCCGGGAGGACGTGTGCGCGTCGTGCTCCACACGACACCGAACGGCCCGCTCGTGCGGTTCGAGGACACCGGTCCCGGCATTCCGACGGGCGAGCGCGACGCCGTGCTCGAGCGCTTCTATCGCGGCGAGCGTACGCGCCATGTGAACGGGTCGGGGCTCGGGTTGAGCATCGTGTCGGCCGTGATGCGCGTGCACGGTTTCGCGCTGCGGATTGGCGATGGGCAGCCGGCCGGCGCGGTGATTACGGTCGAATGCTGGCCGCGCTCGCTCGCATGACGGCGCAGGAAACCGAACGATGCGCATCCTGCTGATTGCACCGCCGACACCGGAGGCCGCGCGGCTCGACAAGGCGTTTCGCGAGAGCATGCACGGCGTCGAGCGTGTCGACGGATGGCGCGACGGCTGCTTCGCGGCGACCCAGGACCGGTTCGACGCCATCGTGATTGCTGTACCCGATGCGGCGGCCGACCCGGCGATCCTCGCCGGATTGCCGCGACTCGTCGTATCGGCCGGCGGCGCGACGATTGCCGCGATCGTCACGGGCGCAACACCCGCGCAGCGTGCGCGGATGCTGCAGGCCGGCTGCGACGTGTGTCTTGCCCATCCGTGTTCGTTCGTGGAGCTGCACGAGCGGCTGCGCGCGCTGTGGCGCCGTACGGGTGTCATCGAGATGCGTGAATCGGTCCGGCTCGACACGGCGACGCGTGCACTCGAGGAGCATGGCAGGCGGCTGGCGCTCAGCGCACGGGAATTCCGTCTCGTCGAATGCCTGCTGCGTGAAGCGGGGCGGCCGGTCGGGCGCGATGCCGTGCTGCGTTACGCGTGGGGCGATGCCGACATCGAACCCGAAACGGTCAATGCGCTGGTCGTTCGGTTGCGGCGCAAGCTGGCCGCACATGCGTTCTCCGCGCGGATCGAAACGGTCCCGCGATTCGGGTTCCGGTTCGACGCGGGCGGGTGACGCCACGATATTGCGCCGAACGTGCCGCGTGTCGCACGGCACGCTTGCTGGCGCACAGTCAGTGCGAATAGAGTTCGCGATAAACCTCCGCACGCGTCAGCGGCGCGGCTTGCGGAGCATTCCAGTTCCATGCCAGTTGAGACGGCAGCGGTACGGGCGCGGCAGATGCGAGCGTCTGCGACGCTGGCGCCGCAGCGGGTGGCATCGCTCTGGCCCGGCCGGGCAGCGCGACGCAGAGGGCAGAGAGAAGGGTGGCGAACATCAGGGTCTTCATGGCGTGGTCCGTTTCAAGTGTCAATGGCCGGTGCCGCGAGGGCGATGCCGGCAGGAACCACGTTATCGGGCGCGCCAGTGCAGGCACCGGGCGCGCCGATGAAGAAACGTTCATGAACGCGCGTCGTGCCAGCCGCCTCCGAGTGCGCGCACGAGTCCGGCGGAGGCCTTCAGGCGTCGCGCATCGGCGTCGATGCGACGCGATCTGCGTATCGAGTTCGGTGGTCTGCGCCGTGACCACGTCGAGACCACGGGGTGGGACGCGTTCATTTCATTCTCCTTGGCCATCAGTTTATGCCCCACACACAAACATTCGGATAGGCTCTAAGCGCTCGACGAACACGTTGTCACGCCAAGCCCCTTTGCCGTCCATCGGCAGCCGCACGCCTCGCCCCAGTACGGCCTCGGTGAACGCGCCCGGAGTGAACTGGCTGCCTTGATCGGTGTTCACGATGTCGGGAAGCCCGTAGCGGGCGAACGATTCTTACAGTGCCTCGGCGGCATGCGTGGCTTCCAGCATGATGGCAATCCGGTGCGCGAGAATCTTGCGGCTCGCCCAGTCCACCACCGCCGTCAGGTACACGAAACCTCGCGCCATCGGAATGTAGGTCGTGTCGAGGGCGAACACCTGGTTGGCCCGTGCGATCTTCATGCCACGCGGCAAGTACGGCCAGATCTTGTGCTGCGCGTTGCGGCGGCTTGTGTTCGGCTTGCAGTACAGCACCTCCACGCCCATTCGCTTCATCAGTGTGCGCACGCGACGGCGACCAACTTCATGGCCCTCCCGGCGCAACGGGCGCGCCAGTAACCGTGCCCCGGCAAATGGAAAATCCAAATGCAGTTCGTCGATTCGTCGCATCAGCAACAGATCGGCCTCACTGACCGGCTGCGGTCGGTAATATGCGCTCGATCTCGCGATGCCAACCAGCCGCGTCTGATGCGAAACCGGCAGCGCATGCCTACGATCGATCATCGTTTTGCGCTCAGCAATCCCGCCTTGGTAAGCGCACCTTCTAAAAAGTCATTCTCCTGTGTCAGCTGGCCGATCTTGGCGTGCAACACCTTCAGGTCCACCGGCGGCTCGCTCGACGGCATGCCTGCCGCGCCAAACACGTCCGCCGCACGCTCCTGCAATTGCCGCTTCCATTCGGTAATCTGGTTCGGGTGCACATCGAACTGCTGCGCCAGCTCGGCCAGCGTGCGCTCGCCCTTGAGCGCGGCCAGCGCCACCTTCGCTTTGAACGCCGCTGAGTGCGTGCGTCGGGTTCTCTTCGTCATTTCCTCGGTTCGTTTGCCAGAATTATCGCTGGCTCAGGCCTCGGCCGATCCGCTTATCTGGCTGTCCGATTTTGCGAGGCCACCTCTATTTTCTCCGGTCGATATTCATCGGTCAGTATTCCCGAGCTCATATTGTCGAAAGAAGTTGGCCAGTATTGCGAAGCCGCTCGAGCGCTGCGTAGAGCGTCGGCGCGATGTGCGCGTCGATCCGGCGCATGTACGGACAGGTCAGCACCGCGATCGCATGGCCGTCCGCACCTAGGATCGGCACGCTCAGATCGGTTATTCCGTATGCCTCGCGGCTGTCTTGGCGGAGGTAGCCGGCCTGTCGAATGGACTGGCATGCATACGCGAGTTCCTGCTCGTTCAGCGGCGCTTTATCCTTGATCTTACGATAGTCGGCCAGCATTTGTGCGCGCCGATCGGGATCCTGGAACGACAGCATCACGCGCCCTGACGTAGTGTTGGCGAGCGATATACGCGAGCCAACCCTGACCGATATTCCCCAAGTTCCGGGCCCGTCGACTTGAGCGATCACGAGCAGGTTGCCGCGATCGTAGACGGACAAGTGGCACGATTGTTCAACCGCATCGACGAAACGCTGCATCTGTGGCATCGCATAGGTAATAAGCCGGTTCGTCGGCGGATGCTGGTGCGCAAGTGCGAACAGCTTGAGGCTGAGCGAATAGCGATCCCCCCCGGTCAAACGCATCACGTAGCGGCGCGCGACGAGGCGTTCGAGCATGCGGAAGAGTTCTCCCGAGCTGCGGCCGAGCTCCTTCGCGATTTCGGTACGGGTGAGTCCTTCTTTCTGTCCGGCCAAGAGTTCGAGAATGTCGAGACCCTTGTCGAGCGCCGGCGCGCGATAGCGATCGATTGTCTCGTTCAATTCCAGTGGGTCGCAGTCGGGTAGCATGCTGTCAGGTGTTTGTAGCATGGTAAGTGATGTCCTGGAGCTAGTGACGGGAGTTAGAAATTCGTTGAACAAGTTGCGGCCTGTAGTACCGTGTAGTAAATGCCACGGACACGAAGAGGCGGCAATGAGCGGAAGACCCAAGGCGGACCTCGTGTTGAGCGAAACGGAACGCGAGCAGCTCACGGCTCTGACGATGCGCCGCAAGACGGGCCAAGCGTTGGCGTTGCGCGCGCGGATCGTGCTGACCTGCGCCGAGGGCATCGACAACAAGACGGTCGCGGCGAAACTGCGGGTCACCCAGCAAACTGTGTCGAAGTGGCGTGGGCGCTATGTGATGCATCGGCTGGACGGTCTGCTCGACGCGCCGCGTCCTGGTGCACCCCGATCGATGACGCACGGGTCGATGCCATTATCGCGAAGACGTTGGAGTCCATACCCAAAGGAGCGACCCACTGGAGTACGCGCACGATGGCACGGGAGATGAGTCTTTCGCAGACTGCGGTGTCGCGAATCTGGCGAGCCTTCGGCCTGCAGCCGCATCGGCAGGAAACCTTCAAACTCTCGAGCGATCCACTGTTCGTCGACAAGGTTCGCGACATCGTCGGCCTGTACCTCGATCCGCCACTCAAGGCGATGGTGCTGTGTGTCGACGAGAAGAGCCAGATCCAGGCGATGGACCGTGCGCAGCCCATACTGCCGCTCGTGCCTGGTATCTCCGAGCGTCGTACTCACGACTACATGCGCCACGGCACCACGACCTTGTTTGCCGCGCTGGACATTGGCACCGGTGAAGTCATCGGTGAATTGCATCGTCGCCATCGCAGTAGTGAATTCTTGCAGTTCCTGCGTACGATCGATGCCAACGTGCCCGCTGATCTGGAGGTGCATCTGGTGATGGATAACTACGGTATGCATAAGACGCCTTCGATCAAAAACTGGTTCGCTCGACATCCGCGTTTCCAGGTTCACTTCACGCCGACGTTTGCATCGTGGCTCAATCAGGTGGAACGTTGGTTTGCCACGCTGACGGAAAAGTACATTCGACGTGGCACGCATCGTTCGACACGGCAACTTGAAGAGGCAATCCGGCATTACCTCGACGTCTATAACGCGAATCCTCGGCCGTTCGCCTGGAGCAAGTCGGCCGATGAAACTCTAGGGAAACACTGATTAATAGGTGATGGCGCGAGGTGGTCGACGAATGGCCGAATACCGAAGCGAAGCGCCACCTATTCGGAGAAGTTTGACCCGAGGATGCGCTTGATTTCCCGCATTTCTCATACGCTTGACGGACTTCTTCCATGAATCGAGCGCAGCCGGTTTCGCGCGATCACCAGATTCGCCAAGGCGAACAGGCTGAACAGTTGCGCGGTGTTCTTGAGCAACCCCTTGTAGCGCACCTTGCGATGACGGAACAGATTCTTGACGACATGAAACGGATGCTCGACCCGCGCGCGGATTTGCGCCTTGGTTCGCTCGAGCGCGATCATCAAATCCTTCTGCGCACCGTCGGGCATCGCCTTGATTTTTGCTCGCTTGGCCGCCACGCGCCACTTCACCGACTTGCTCTTCATTTCATCGCGCTTGTCCACGCCGATGTAGCCCGCGTCGCCGAACGCTTCTTGCTCGTGACCGTGCAACAGTGCGTGTGCTTGCGAAACATCCGACACGTTGGCGGATGTGCCGACCACGCTGTGAACCAGCCCCGAATCGGCATCGACGCCGATGTGCGCCTTCATGCCGAAGTACCACTCGTTGCCTTTCTTCGTTTGATGCATGTCCGGATCGCGACACTTCTCGGCGTTCTTGGTCGACGGCGGCGCTTCGATGATCGTTGCATCGACCAGCGTGCCTTCCTTCATCATCAGCCCGCGTTCGCACAGCGAGATGCCAATCTCGTCGAACAGCTTGCGCGTCAGGTCATGTTCGAGAAGCAGGCGCCGGAACTTCAGCAGCGTGGTCGCGTCCGGCACGTTCTCGACGGCCAAATCGATCCCGGCAAACGCCCGCATCGCGATGCTGTCGTACAGCGCATCCTCCAGCCCCTCGTTCGACAGGCTGTACCACTGCTGCAGGAAGTAGATTCGAAGCATCCGCTCCAGACCGATCGGCGGGCGCCCGCGAGCTCCTTTCGGGTAGTACGGCTCGATTGCCGTCAGCAACCGCGACCACGGCACCAGCTTCTCCATCTCGTCCAGGAAACGCTGTCGCCGAGTCACGCGCTTCTTGCCCGCGCTTTCCGCTTCCGCAAAGCTCATTTGCCGTTTCATCGTCGTCGGTTCGTTCCGTGAACTATCTTCTACAACGTCCTCGGCTGCGTCGGCGATGACCGCCGAGCCGGATAAATCAGTGTTTCCCTAGCATAACCACAACCGCGCCGGGAAGAGCTTCGATTGGGATGCGCTTAACCGACTCTATGAGCGCGGCCTCTTCGGCGATCCGGTCAACAAGGCGAAATCCGTGCTCCTCACCGACGACGGTTTGCGCGAATCCGCACGTCTCTTCACGCAGCACTTCGTCACCGCAGGCAGCAAAACCGATTAATGAAACGAATTTGCAACTCACGACGCTAGCTCGTGTTCATAGATCGGTGGTCAATCGATGTTTCTTATGAAAGCAAATCGACCGTTCGTCGGTTGAGTTCACTGATGGGTCAACGTTCAATCAGACTACCATTTCCCCTCCATCATGGCACGACGCCAATAGGGATACCGGCAAACGCTGTCGGCATTTGCCAGCGATTGCAAGACTTCCCGGAATTAGAAGTGATGCGTCATACCGAGACGAACGACGGCCTGCTTTTTGGTACTTGAAGGATTTAAGCCCGCGATCTGAGCGAACTGAGCATCGCCTGACGCACGTTGCAAGGCAGCCATGGCGTATATGTCCGTCCGTTTCGAAAGCGAATATTGAGCAATCAAGTTGATCTGCTGATATTTTGGTGTGCTGTCAGTCGCGTGGTCGCGTCCCGCTGTGTATGTATAGCCGCTAGCTAACGCCAGGTTTTCTCTCAACGAGTAGATCGCCGCGAGCTCGTAATTCTGGAACGTAACGTTTTGCCCTGCGTCGCCGTGCTGGAATGTCGTATAGGTGAAGTTGCCTAGCAGCTTCACCTTGTCGAACTGGTACGACAGACCTGTTGCCAACACGGATTGGCTGTGTGCCTGTTCCAGTGCACTTCCGTACACGGTGTTGACGAAGCCTCCGCCACTCTGATAACTGGCGATCGCAACGCCAGGATTGTTCACGCGCAAGTACGCGACGCCAGCAGCCAGCCCCTGGAAACGGTAGGTCGCGCCCGCACTATAGCTTGCCTGATTGGAAAACTGGCCTGCTTGACCGCCGAGCGAGTAGTGTCCTTCGAATTGCAAGCCACCGAACGACGGGCTGACGTACTTGACCGCGTTGTTCACGGAGAATCCGTTATCCATGTTGTCCATGTCGTTCGGATGGGCGAAATACCAGCCGCCGTAATTTCCGTTGAGCGAGAACGGTTCGAGCATGTCGACGATCGTGTCCCATTGCTTACCGAACGTCAGCGTTCCCAAGCTATCGTTTTGCAGGCCGACGTAAGCGTTTCGAGAGAAGAGCTGATTGTTTCCTCCGAGGCTGCCATTGACGGAATTGAATCCGCTCTCGAGCCGAAAGATCGCCTTCAGGCCACCCCCCAAATCTTCCTTGCCGACCATACCCCACCGGCTTCCCCACGGCACACCACTCGACATCTGGAAGACATGTCCGCCACTGTTGGGGACAATTTGGCCGTTGCTGGCCTTGACTTCGCTGTTTGCATAATCGATTCCAGTATCAATCACGCCGTAGAGCGTCACATTGGATTCTGCGTGGGCGACGCTGAAAATTATCGATGACGTTAGTGTCGCGAAAATGCGAATCGATGTCGTCTCGATTCCACTCTGGTTTCGTTGTTCGTTAAACATCTCTTCACCTTTCGAATCGTTGCTTTTTTATGAATATCTGCCGAATGACTGATTCGCTTACATGTCCCGCACGAACCAGGTCCGCTTCGCGGTGCCGAGCAGCGCGCGATAGACGACCCACGATACGACGAAGGTCGCCGGCGCCGAGAGCGACGCGGTGAACCCGGTCGCCTGGTTCACCGCGAGCCCCGTGAATGCGCCCGCGAACCATGCAGTCAGTCCGCCCGGATTGAACACCGGTACATGGGCGTCGCGGCACTCGACATCGTCGCCTACAAGCTGACCGTAGCGCGCCGACAGGATGTGCGCGAGCGCGACGCCGACCCACGCGACGACGAAGATGCCCTGGTACGCGAGCGCCTGCAGGATCCGCGAGAAGATGTCGGCCATCATCAGCGCGTAGACGACCGCGCCGACCACGAGCGCCCAGACGAACTTCGGCGCGCGCAGCCCGGCAACCTTCTGGAAGAACGCCTGCATGTTGACGGTCGCGAGGTAGTAGTTCGCAGTGTTGATCCGCGATTGCGTGACCCACACGAACAGCAATCCCCATACGCCCATCAGCTTCAGCAGCGCGAGCACCACCGATACTTCGGATAGCGTACCGAGTCCCGGAATCGTGCTGACGAGATAGATGCCGGCCGCGCCGTTGACGAGGAACGTGACGAGATAGAACGGCATCCCGAAGTTGAAGCGGCCGTGATAGCGGGCGTCCTCCTTACGGCCGAAGCGCGCGTAGTCGAACGTGAACATCATCAGCACCCACACGCCCATGTAGTAGACGAAGCACTGCCACCAGCCGCCGGCCGGTGCGCCGCCCGTTGGCCCGAAATCGAGCCACGCGGCGTGATAGCCGTACTCGGTCGTCGCGAGCCCGACCGCCGCGAGCAGCCCGAGCAGATAGAACGGCAGCAGCACGCCGTTGAACTTGTCGAGCCAGTGCTGCACGCTGCCGAACACGAGCGGCACGCTGTAGCAGACGACGATCAGCGCGGCCCATTTGTAGTCGAGCGCCGGAAATTGGTGATGCGCGGCGACTGCGATCACCGAGCCCTCGAACACCGCGTAGTAGATCGCCGTCGCGAAGAAGATCAGCGTGGCGAGCGCCGCGCCCGCGCTGCCGAACAGCACGCGCGAGAACAGCGCGACCGACAGGCCGGTGCGAATCGCATAGCGGCTGATGATCGAATTGACGACGCCGTATGAGACCACCGACAGCGCCATGCCGATCAGCGCGTTGCGTGCGCCGTAGGTCAGCGCGAGCGTCGCGCCGACGACGATGTAGAATACCGCGCTGCAGACGGCCCACCACGCCATCGTCAGCGAAAAGGGCGGCATGCGCGCGTGATCGGGAATGGCGAGCGTCGACAGGTCGAGATCCTCGTCGGTGCGGGCCTGAGCCAGGTTGGCCATGAGTGTGCTCCTCGATGAGCAAAACAGCGGACGACGTCTGGGCCGCGGGTCAGGCGATCCGCAGGGTTGCCCCGACGTCGGGCGGGCAACCGGTCCGGCAGAAACGGCGCGCAAGCGGCCCCGCCGCGCCGCGCGGGGCCGCACGGACGGGAAACGAAAGCGAAGGATGAAAACGGCGGGCGGCGAACGGCGCCCGGCACGCTGGCCGGGCGTCCGGCGCTCAGTCCTGCAGCACGGCGCGCAGCAGCGCGAGGCGCCGCTGGTACTCGCGGCGTGCCGCGAGCGCATCGGCCATCGTCACGCGCACGAAGCGCGCGCGATGGTTCGGCTGCATCTGGCCGATCAGGTCCAGGTCGGCGCTGATGACCGTGCCGATCGTCGCGTAGCCGCCGCCCGACACCGCGTCGCGATGCAGGATGATCGGCTCGAGCCCGGCCGGCACCTGGATCGAGCCGATCGGATAGCACGCGTCGACGATGTTCGACGGATCGGCGCCCGCGCCGAACGGTTGTTCGCGCGGGCGGAACTGCAGCGCGCGGCCGTTCTTGTACCGGTAGCCGATGCGGTCGGCTTCGGGCGCGACCGTCCATTCGTCGTCGAAGAAGGTGCGCGCCGAATCGTCGGTGAGCCGGTAGTGGTACAGGCCCGTCAATACACGCAACTCGACCTGGTTTTCCAGCGGCCGGCTCACGGCCGCCGGCAGCTCGCGCCCTTCGCGGCGCTTGCCGATGGGCGCGCCGATCGGTAGCCGGTCGCCTTTCTGCAGGCGCCGGCCCGCGTGGCCGCCGATCGCGCCGAGCGTGTAGGTCGAGCGGCTGCCGAGCACGACCGGCACGTCGATCCCGCCCGCGACGGCGAGATACGCGCGCGCGCCGGCTTTCACGTAATTGAACGACAGCACGCTGCCCGCGCGGATCCGCAGCGCGACGTTGCAGCGCTGGCCGATGCCGTCGATCTTCGGCGTCATTTCGGCGCCGGTGACCGCGACCAGCGCATCCGTATGGAACAGCAGCTCGGGGCCGAGCAGCGTGAATTCGAGCACGGCCGCTTCCTCGGGATTGCCGACCAGCAGGTTCGCCGCACGCGATGAGTACTGGTCGAGCGAGCCCGACGGCGGAATGCCGACGTGGTAGTAGCCTTGCCGGCCCATGTCCTGGACCGACGTCGCGAGGCCGGGTTTCACGACCTCGATCAGGTTGTGCGCGTCAGTTTGCATTCAGCACCTCGACGAGAGAGCGGTTGACCGCATCGGGATCGCGCCGGAACGCGTCGAGCGAGAATTTCACGGGGCGCACGCGCAGCGAGAAGGTGCCGGCTTCGACGGCCGCCACTGCCGCGTCGTACGCATCGCGATCGATCGGCTGGAATTTCACGATGTCGCCGGGCCGGAAGAACACCATGAATTCGCGCAGGTAGTCGAGCCGCTGCCCGGGATCGAAGATCGGCGCCGGCGTCACGCCGAACATCTGGTAGCCGCCCGCGCCGCGCACCGAGTAGATGCAGCCGAAACAGCCGCCGTGGCCGACGGTGAGCTTCGGCGTGTCGGTGCGTGGCCGCAGGTATTTCGGCACTTCGAGCTGGCGTTCGCGCTCGACCATCTGGTACATGAACGGCAGGCCCGCGACGAAGCCGACCATCGACACGAACCACGGCGAGCCCGAGTGCGCGGCGATGAATGCGTCGACGTCGCGCTTGCCGTTGATGCGCGCCGCGTATTCGAGATCGGTCGACGACGGATCCTGGTGGCGTTCGCGAAACCGCATCAGCGTCTCGTGCGTCCACGGGTCGTTGTAGAGCACCGGCACCTCGACGATGCGCGTATCGAGTTCGAGCGGCGCGTCGCCGACCTCGGCCTCGATCGTCTTCAGCAGCACGACGAGCGCATCGGGCTCGATCACGTCCGGGTCGTAGCGCACCTGGTAGGACGCATTCGCCGGACAGATCTCGGTGATGCCCGGCACCGCGCGGCGCTGCAGTTCACGCGTGATCGCCGTGCCCTTGAAGAACGCCTCGAGCGACATCGATTCGCTGATTTCGACGAACACGAACTCGTCGCCGCCGAAGGTATAACGGGTCGTCACATCGCCTCCCCGACGCGCACGGCGTCTGTGTTTTCGGCTGCGTGTTGTTGCGCGGCAGCCGTCGCGGCCTCACGCCATCGCAGCATCCACGCTTCGAGGAAATTCGTGTGATAGCGCCCGGCGCGCACGTCGTCGTCCGCGAGCAGTGCGACGTGCAGCGGCGCGGTCGTCTTCAGGCCGCCGACGTGCAGCTCGCCCAACGCGCGGGCCAGGCGCCGCAGCGCCGCCGCGCGGCTCTCGTCGTGCACGATCAGCTTCGCGAGCAGCGAATCGTAGAACGGCGGCACGACGTAGCCCGGATAGAGCAGCGAGTCGACGCGCACGCCGGGGCCGGTGGGCCACACGAGCTCGTCGATCCGGCCGGGGTTCGGGCGGAAATCCTGCAACGGATCTTCCGCGTTGATCCGGCATTCGAGTGCCGCGCCGCGCATCGCGATGTCGTGCTGCGCGAAGCGCAGCGGCTCGCCGTCGGCGATACGCAGTGTCTCGCGCACGAGATCGATGCCGGTGATTGCCTCGGTCACCGGATGCTCGACCTGGATGCGCGTGTTCATCTCGATGAAGTAGAACTCGCCGCGCGCGTCGTCAAACAGGTATTCGAGCGTGCCCGCGCTGCGATAGCCGACCTCTTGCGCGAGGCGCGTGGCCGACGCGCACAGCGCGTCGCGCTGCGCGGGCGTGAGCGAAGGCGACGGCGCTTCCTCGAGGATTTTCTGGCGCCGCCGCTGCAGCGAGCATTCGCGCTCGAACAGGTGGACGACGTGGCGGCCGTCGCCGAGCACCTGCACCTCGATGTGGCGCGCCCGCGCGATGAAGCGTTCGAGGTATACGCCGCCGTCGCCGAAGGCCGCCTGCGCCTCGCGCTGCGCGAGCGGCAGCTCGGCGTCGAGCTGCGCGGCATCGTGCGCGACGCGGATGCCGCGCCCGCCGCCGCCGGCGGCCGCCTTGATCATGATCGGATAGCCGATGCGTGCGGCGACGTTCCGCGCCTCGTCGAGCGATTGCACGACACCGTCGCTGCCGGGCACGGTCGGCACGTTGGCGCGCCGCGCGGTTTCGCGTGCGCGGGCCTTGTCGCCCATCGTGGCGATCACCTGCGAGTCCGGGCCGACGAAGATCAGGCCGGCCGCCTCGACCTGCGCGGCGAAGGCGGCATTTTCGGACAGGAAGCCGTAGCCGGGATGGATCGCGTCCGCGTCGCACTGCCGCGCGGCATCGAGAATCGCGGCGGGATTCAGGTAGCTTTTCGCCGCGTGCGACGAGCCGATGTGGATGGCTTCATCGGCCATGCGCGCGGCGAGACTGTCGCGGTCCGCGTCGCTGACCACGGCGACCGCGCGCATGCCGAGCTCGCGCGCGGCGCGGATCACGCGCACCGCGATCTCGCCGCGGTTCGCGACCAGTACGGTCTGGATCCGCGACGGGCGGTAGAAGGTGTCGGGGGACGTTACCGGTTTCATCGCGTCACCCCTCGATCCGCATCAGCACCTGGCCCGCGTCGACCGGCTCGCCGTCCTCGACGAGCAGCTCGACCACGCGCCCTCCCGCATCGGTTTCGATCTCGGTGAACTGCTTCATCACCTCGACGAGGCCGACCACCGCGCCGGCGGCGACCGTCGCGTCGACCGCGACGTAGTAGTCCGCATCGGGCGACGGGCGCCGGTAGAAGGTGCCCGGCAGCGGGCTGACGATATCGTGCAATGCCATCGTGTGTCTCCTTGAATCAGTGATGGGCGGCGAGCGGTTGCGGCCCGGCGGTCCGGATGCCTTCGCGGATCAGCGCGTGGCGCGTGTTGCGCACGAGGTCGAGCGCGCCGGGTGTGTCGCTGTGGATGCAGACCGAATCGAAATCGATGTCGATGTCGTCGCCGTCGATCGTGCGCACCTTGCCGTCGATGCACGCGCGCAGCACCTTGTCGGCGACCTGCTGCGGGTCGAGGCGGCCCACGCGGCGCGTGAACACGATCGAGCCGCTGCGGTCGTAGTCGCGGTCGGCGTAGAACTCGCGGATCACCGGCTGTTCGTACTCCATCGCAACGCGATAGGTGACCGATGCTTCCATGCAGTACAGCCACAGGCCAGGGTCGACGCGCTGCAGCGTCTCGATCAACAGCCGCGAGAACGCTTCGTTGGTGGCCGCGTGCATGTAGAGCGCACCGTGCGGCTTGATGTGCTGCAGGCTCACGCCGTTCAGGCGCGCGAACTCGCGCAGCGCGCCGAGCTGGTACAGGACGTCGTGGACGAGCGCCTGCGGCGTTTCGGTGATCGTGCGGCGGCCGAAGCCGACCAGATCGCGAAAGCCGGGATGCGCGCCGATCCCGACGCCGGCGTCGCGCGCAAACTGCACCGTGCGCGCCATGATGTTCGGATCGCCGGCATGAAAACCGGTCGCGATGTTCGCCGAGCTGATGAGCGGCATGATCTGCTCGTCGACGCCGTCGCCGATCGTCCACGGGCCGAAACCTTCGCCCATGTCGGAATTCAGGTCGACACTGTGCTTCCTCATACGGATCGTTCCTCCAGGTTCTCCGGTTCGCGTGCGCGGCGGCGCAGGGCGAAACCGTGTTGAACGGAGGTTAGCCGCGCGGGTTGCGTCAAAAAAGTTCTATTTTTATATGCCGAGGTATCGATTTTTCAGATATCGCCAGAATCGGCCGCATAGCGCCGCCGGTGCTGGGCGTAGCGGATTTTGCCGGCGCGAGATTGTCGCCGGCGGAGCGGTTGATATGATGTTTGTCGCGCCCCCACCGGTTATTTACCCCATATGGCCCTGACCCTCAGACAGCTCAAGTACTTCGTCGCGACCGCCGAGCTCGGACAGATTTCGCAGGCGGCGATCCAGCTCACCATCTCGCAGTCGGCCGTGACGAGCGCGATCCGGGAGCTGGAGGACAGCCTCGGCACGCAGCTGTTCCTGCGCACGTCGGCGGGCGTGACGCTCACCGACACCGGGCGGCGCTTTCTCAATCACGCGTACACGATCCTGTCGTCGGTCGACGAGGCGATGCGGATTCCGAACCTGGAAAGCACGCTGACCGGCACGCTTGCGATCGCCGCGAGCTACACGGTGCTCGGCTACTTCCTGCCGCATCACGTGCTGCGGCTGAATACGCTCTATCCGCGCCTGACGATCCACCTGCACGAGCTGAACCGCGAGTCGATCGAGGAGGGGCTGATCGCGGGCCGGTACGACATGGCCGTGCTGCTGACGTCGAACGTGTCGAACCCCGAGCTCGTGCTGGAGCCCGTGATCCATTCGGTGCGCCGGCTGTGGGTCGGTGCGCATCATCCGCTGCTCAAGCGCGAGAGCGTCACGTTCGCCGAGGTCGCGCGCGAGCCGTTCGTGATGCTGACGGTGGACGAGGCCGGGCAGACGGCGCTGCGCTACTGGAACGAGACACCGTATCGACCGAACGTGATCCTGCGCACGTCGTCGGTCGAGGCGGTACGCAGCATGGTCGCGAACGGCAGCGGCGTCGCGATCCTGTCCGACATGGTGTATCGCCCGTGGTCGCTCGAAGGGCGGCGCATCGAGACGATCGTGCTGCGCGACCCGGTACCGCCGATGAGCGTCGGCCTCGCGTGGCGCAAGAACATCGAGCTGAGCCCCGCGATGCACGCGGTGCGTGACTATTTCCGCCACACGTTCATGGAGCCAAGGGCTGTCACCATCGGCGAACGAACGTAGCTAAATAGGATAGTCGTACCTTTCGTGCCGAAAATGGAGGTGGCCACCCGGATAGCCGCCTACAGCATGGTTCCGCGCCTCCCCTTTTATGGCGCGACCGGCACTATCGCAACTTCCTAATCCATAGAGATTTCTAAGACAAAACCGCAAGAATTTGCGCAAAAAGTACGACTACCTCCATGTGGGTAACTGCACGCCGTCGCGATTGCTGCCGGCATAAGCCAGCCCCAGATCAAGCCGACTGCTATCAAATGCAGTCAAACCGACAGGATCGCACGCGTGTGCGGTGCGCCGTATTCCGCCTACTGCGCCATCTTCTGCCGTCGAGATTGTTTGCCGGAATTCGTCCCATCGCTCTCGGCCTGCTCAGCAACCGGCAGGCCAAGTGCCGTCTCCCGCAATAGCGCGCGCAACCAGGAGATGGCCGGGTCGCGCTCCTGATATTTGTGCCACTGCACCTTCTCCACGAACTTGGGGATTTTGATCGGGCATTGCAGAATCCGTAATGGAAACCGCTGTGCCATCTGAAGGGCCAGCCGCGTGGGCAGCGTCGCGATTTTCGACGTACCGAGGAGCAGTTCCGGAACCAGGGTGAAAGTCGGCGAAATGACATCCTGGCGGCGAACCTGTTTGCCGGTGGAGACCGTCCGCGCGTCCAGCGTCACGCGCCTGCCGCCTCCCCATTCGACACCGATATGCGCCAGCTCGAAATATTGATCGGCGGTGATCGTACTGCCTTTGGCCGGGTGGTCCGAGCACACCAGACACGAAAACGTGTCTTCAAACAGTTTCTCGGCCGGGTGCCCCGCAACCGTGTTGGACTCGGGGGCGATCAGCAGCTCCACCTCGCCGCCTTCCAGATGCTCCGGCGACTGCGGGCTGAGCGCTCTCAGGTCGAACTGCATCAATGGCGCAAGCGTGGCCGCTTTTCTCACCACTTCAGAAAGAAACACACTGATCACGTAATCGGACGACTCAATCGTGAAGCGTCGCGTCGAGGTCGCGGGATCGAACGTCGGTCTGGCGCGCGTGATGGTCTGGATTTGCAGCAGAACGTCTCTGACAGGTTTGACGAGCTCCGTGGCTAGCGGTGTCAGAACCTGTGTCTTCCCGACGGGCACCAGAAGCTCGTCTTCGAAGTATTCGCGTAGGCGGGCGAGGGAGCAGCTTGTTGCCGGTTGGCTGAGAAACAGCCGTTCGGCCGCGCGGCCCACGCTGCGGGTGGAGAGGATCGCATCGAGCACGACCAGCTGATTGAGGTCCAGTTTGTTGAAGCGCATTTCCGCGTGACATTGACCAGATAAATGCTCGACATTTAAACAATAAATTTTGTAAATGTCTTGCGAAATCTATACTTGCTGCACATAGCGACACTTTGTGGCGCGCACAAAAACTTTGGAGACAGAGACTATGGAGGACCGCCGTAACGGCCAGTCAATCCTGCGGCAGTGGGGCTTGGTTGCCTGCCTGACCGTGGTGAGCATGCTGGCTCAGGTCGACAAGAACATTCTTGTGCTGATGGTAGGGCCGATTCAACGGGACTTCGGCGCGAGCGACGTCCAGATCAGCCTTCTGATCGGCGCGGCGTTTGCCGTTGCCAACATTGTGGTTGGGCTGCCCGCCGGCTGGTTGGCGGACCGGGTCAACCGACGCGTCGTGATTGCCCTGGGCGTGGCGGTCTGGTCGCTCGCCGTGACGTCCAACGCAGTCGCGTCGGCGTTCGTGGCGGTCCTCGCGGCGCGCATCGTCGTGGGTGGCGCGGAAGCGTTGATTCCACCTTCGTCATACTCGTTGATTCGTGACGGGGTCGACGAACAACGTCGAGCGCGCGCATTGTCCGTGTACACGATGTCGCTGATGCTCGGAACCGGGCTGTCACTCGTACTCGGCGGCCCGTTGCTTGGTGCCATCCAGTCCGCCGGTATCCGCTCGATCCCCTTCATCGGCACGGTCTCGCCGTGGCAGGTCACGTTGTTTCTGATCGGTGTCGTCGGACTGCCCATGAGCCTGCTCATTTTTCTGGCGAAGGAGCCAGGGCGGCAAGAAGAGGCATCGGCGGATGCGAGCCGGTGTCTGTCCGGCGTCGGCCGCTATCTTGTCGCTAATCGGGCGATATTCTTGCCACTGACCTTGTTCGCCGTCTCCCACGCGATGATTACCTTCGGTCTTGGGAGCTGGATGCCGACCATGACCGCGCGCCGCTTTCATCTCGGTCTGCGGGAAATCGGCCTGATGCAGGGTGGCCTGCTATTGACGATGGGTCCGCTTGGTCTGTGGCTCGCCGGCATGGCGATGGATCGGAAAGGGGGCAGGAGCCTGTCGGGCGTTGCGCTTGTCGGCGTGCTCGTGACGATTGCCGTGACGGCGCTGACAGTCACGATGTGTCTGATCGGATCGGTGAGCGCATTCTGGGTCGTCGATGCCATGGTGGTGCTGTTCTCGTGGACATTCATGGCGGTCACATCGACTGTCGTTGCGAAAGCCGCGCCTGCATCCATCGTAGGCGCCGTCATGGCGATTGTTCTCGTTCTCGATGGGCTGATTGGACAAGGCGGCTCTCCCACGTTGATCGCACTGGTCAGCGAGCGTGGCTTTGGAGGCGGCCCCGATGCATTGCCGCGCGCGATGGCTTCGGTATTCGCCGTGGCGGGAGCCGTCGCGCTTTGGGCCGCAATCGTACTTTACCGCACGTTCCTGAGACGGGACGGCGTACTTGGCCCCGTCGCCTTAGGCGTTCACATTGGTGACGCGCGATGAAGATCGAACCATAGACAGAAAGTCCTGTAGACGATCTCGGCCGGATAAAGCGATAAGTGTGATCCCTGTTCGTGCTGCGAATCGCAGTTATAGCGGTCGTACCTGAACAGGGTTTGTGGAGGAGGTCAGGAGACATGGAAATGAAAACAAAATTATTAATTAGTATAACGATATATATGGCTATTTCAGGCAGTGCTTATGCCAAATCGAGCGTGACCCTATCGGGGTTGCTCGGAACCGGCATTGCATACAGCAACAATGCGGGCAAGGGCCGTAGTCTGTATCAGATGACCGGAACCCATGCGGTGCCGTTCTGGGCATTATCTGGCAGGGAAGAACTGGATACGGATGCATCCGCGTTCTTCCGGTTTAGTCAGTATGTTTTTCTCAACAACGGCACAAGCTCGCCTTTCGAAAGCTACCTTGGTCTGAGATCCAACAAGATGGGGACGATCACGCTCGGCTCCATGTATGACCTGCTTTCCGATCTTGTTCCGTTCACATCTGAACGCTTCACGTCTTTTCTGGCGACCCATCCTGGCAATCTGGATCGGACCGTCGGCAACTCGCTTAACAATCTGATCAAGTACAAATCGCCTGTCTTCGGCGGTGTCCTTCAGTTTGGCACCCAATATGGATTTGGACAGCAGAGTTCGACCACCAATACGGGTCGCACGGTCGGCGCTGAAGCCAGTTTCACAAGTGGGCCGTTCCAGTCGCTGCTGGTGTGGGAATCGGTAGACGGTGTCCCGTATGCGCCCTACACCCGGCTGGGTGTGAGTGAGTTGTATCGCATCAATTTCGCTGCCAATCATTCGCGGACCGTTAGCCAAAACCAGAATACGATGACACTCGGCGTGGCCTACGCCGGTGACACCGTGCGCGTCATGGGCAACTACAGCTATACGCTCCTGAAGGCCGCAGGCCAGTCGGAAGCGGCGCAGACCATCGACGTGGGTGCCTACAAGTACATCACGCCGCAAATGCGAATCGGCGGCGGCTATTCGTACACGAAGCTGGATACCTACAAATGGAACCAGCTTCACGCCCACCTCGACTACGCGCTGTCGAAGCGCACGAGTCTTTATCTGCTGAGCGTGCTGCAAATAGCCGGTACTGAACAACTGGCAGTCCTTAGGAATCAGGCGCCGGCAACATCGTCCCGACAACTGGAGATGGAAGTTGGGATGACGCATCTTTTTTAAGTAGAGGACGGCTGATGGGCACGCCTCGCGCATTCGCCTGGGCGGCTCGGTCGAGCCCGGCGTTACAGGATCGCGGTGCGGGATCCGAATCCACCAAGTAGACGGAGAAATACGATGAAGTGGGATGTCATAGTGGTCGGCGGCGGTCCATCGGGCCTTACTGTCGCGGCGGAATTGGCGGGAGCGGGCGTTAAGACGCTGGTGCTGGAGCGCCGCACCGAAGGTGTCCAGTCGCGCGCCGGCACGATCCTGCCACGCGTGCTGGAGTTGTTCGACGCGCGAGGCATCGCAAACAGATTCATCGAGAAAACTCGCAAGATCGCCGACTACCCGTTCCGAGCGTCCCACATCTGGGCAGGCTTCCATCCGATCGACTGGAAGTATCTGGAAACGCGCTTTGGTTTCACGTTGGGATTGCCGCAGAACCTGACCGAAGAGGTGTTGTGGGACTGGGCCGTGGAAAGCGGTGTGCATGTGCAGCGCGGCTCTGAAGTACGGGACGTCCGCCAGCAGGCTAATGGTGTCGAGGTCGACGTGGCCGACGTCTCCGGTGCCAACTCGACGCTGCGTGCGCAGTACCTGATCGGCGCCGACGGTGGCCGCAGTACCGTCCGCTCGAAAATCGGTCTGCCGTTCGAGGGCCGCGCCGGGACGTTCCGCGGCATCGTGCTCGATGCAGAGTTGAAGGCGCCGTGGCCTGGCGGGCGGATCAATGTCGACAACGAAATGGGCTGGGTGCGTGGCTATACGTTCGGCGAAGGAATTACCCGTTTCAATATCGTGCACCGTGACCGCCGTCACGCGCCGAAAGACGAGCCCGTTACGCTCGAAGAAGCATTGCGGTGCATCCGTGATGTTCATGGAACCGATTACGGCATCGAGAATTATCGCTGGGCGTCGCGGTTCGACGACCAGATGCGTGCTGTGCCGAGGTTGCGCGAAGGACGTACGTTCCTTGTCGGCGAATCCGCGCGCATTCATTACCCGGCCAGCGGCGTGGGCATGAATTTCTGTCTGCAGGACGCGTTAAATCTCGGTTGGAAGCTCGCGAACGTGATCAACGGCGTGGCGGATGTTGCCACGCTCGACACTTACGACACGGAACGTCTTCCCGTCATGCATGCGCTGCTCGACAGCGTGAAAGCGCAGTGCGCGCTGCAGTTCAATTTCGAACCGGAGGCGGTGGCCCTCAAGCGCCGCATGCAGGCGCACATCGTTCCGCTGCCTGACGTGCAACGCAAACTGGTGCTGGAACTATGCGGTCTGGAATCGCCTTATCCGCGCGATGCGGATAGCCATCCGCTAACGGGACTGCGTTGTCCCGACTTCGATCTCGTGTTGCTGGATGGACGTTCCGTCGCGGTGACGGAAACCCTGCGCAGCCGGCACTTTGTGTTGCTCGATCTGGAGGGGTTTAGCCGTCAGTTCGAGACGCTCGATGTTTCCGGGTTGCCGGTCACAGTGTTGCAGGCGCGCGCCGCGCATCTCCCCGCGTCGATGGACGGCGTGAGGGCTTTGCTGGTGCGCCCGGACGGCTACGTGGCGTGGGCCAGCACGGAGGTGGGGCGCGCCGGCGAAGCCGAAGCGCAAATCGGCAAATGGCTGAAGCGGTGACATCATGAACGAGCAACGAATTCTGCTGACGGGTGGCTGGATCCTGAGCATGGATCCCGCAATCGGCGACCTGCGCCACGGTGACATCCTCGTCGAGGGGGCAAACATCGTTGCCGTCGAGCCCCAAATCGAAGCCCCCGACGCCGAGCGCGTCGACGCGTGCGGCATGATCGTGCTGCCCGGGTTCATCGATACGCATCGTCATACGTGGCAGACCTGTGTGCGCCATCGCTATGCGGATATCAATCCGCAGATTTACTTCGCCGAGATGCTGGGTGCCAAAGGCGCCGCGTTCCGGCCGGAGGATGTCTACATCGGTACCCTGCTCGGCGCAGTTTCCGCGCTGGACGGCGGGATCACCACGATGCTCGACTGGTCGCATGTGCAGAACACGCCGGACCACTCCGACGCTGCTATTCTGGGCTTGCGCGATGCAAACATCCGCGGCGTGTTTGCTCACGGCTGGCCGCTGGTGGATGGTGCTTCGTGGATGTTCGACAGTCAGCGTGGCCACCTGGACGACATTCGTCGCCTGCGCGAACGGTTCTTCTCGTCCGACGATCAACTGCTCACGCTGGCGATGGCGGCGCGCGGCCCGGAGATGGCGCAGCGCGACGTCTGGCTCGCCGATCTGCAACTCGCCCGCGAACTCGATATTCGCTCGACCATCCATATGGGCGCCTATGCACGCAATGCATCCGTGAGGGCCATTGCACAGATGCACGACGCCGGCGTACTGAGCGACGACCTGACGTTCGTGCATTGCTGCTTCTGCGGCGAGGATGAAATTGCAATGATGGCCGATGCGGGCGTCAGCGCCTCGCTCGGCGTGCATTGCGAACTGAACGCGCAAGGCATAGGCGACATTCCGCTCGATCGCCTGCTGGCAGTTGGCATCCGGCCCAGTCTGAGCGGCGACACCGAAACGAAATGCTCCGGCGACATGTTCACGCAGATGCGGCATGCGTTCGCCTACTACCGTTCGTGGATGGGCGGCAATCATTCGAGTGTGGCGAATGCACCGGCCACGCTGTCGATGCGTGACGTGCTCGAATTCGCCACGGTCGCGGGCGCGCGCGCGAATGGTCTCGATCACAAAGTCGGTTCGCTCACGCCTGGCAAACAGGCCGACATCATCATGATCCGAGGCGATGACCTCAATCTCACGCCGGTTTCCGATGCGGTAGGCGCTGTGGTGCTGGCTGCCCATCCGGGCAACGTCGATACCGTCTTTGTCTCGGGGCGGCCCGTGAAGCGGCATGGCCACATGCTGGATATCGACCTCGACGCGCTGCGGCAACGCGCGTTTGCCTCCCAGCACTACATTCTCGGATTGCAATGAGAAATACCATCATGCCCGCGTCGCTCGATCCTGAACTGGCGGCCATTGTGTCGGCAGCGCGTGCCGCCAGCGCACCGCCACCGTTCTCCGGCACACCGGAGCAGGCCCGCGAGCGGATGCGGCGCGCGATCATGGCGGCGCGCGAACGTTTTCCATTGCCCGTCGTCGGCGCGGTTGAGGATGCGCTCGCCGAGTTCGACGGTGCTCGTGTGCCGGTGCGCGTTTATCGCCCCCAGGATGCTCGACCGGATTTGGCGACGGTGGTGTTTTTCCACGGTGGCGGATTCGCGCTCGGCAGCGTCGAACTGATGGACGACATCGCACGCAAGCTATGCCGTGACATGAGCGTCGTGGTCGTGTCGGTCGAGTACCGGCTGGCGCCGGAGCACCCGTTTCCTGCCGCGCACGACGACGCGTTGACGGCCACGCTATGGGCTATCCGCAACGTCGCGGCTCTGGGGGGCGATGCGTCGCGTATTGCGGTAGCGGGGGAAAGCGCAGGGGGCAACCTCGCGGCTTCGTCCGCGCTGACGCTGCGTGACCGGGGAGTCCGCCTCGCGGCACAACTGCTCGTGGTGCCGGGTGTCGATCTGTCCCGCGACATCTCCCTGATCGAGGCGAAGCGGAGCGACTTCCCGATGCTGTCGCCGTCGGACTTGCGCGACATTTCGCGGCTTTATATGGGGGCCAACTTGGCGCAGGCCGCAACGTTTCCGCCATCACCCCTGCACGCCGCGGATTTCACGGGCTTGCCGCCCGCGCTGATCGCCGTTGCCGGACAGGACCCGCTTCTTGAAGAAGGTCTCGTCTACGCAGAACGACTTTGTGCTGCGGGCGTTCCGGTACAGGTGCATCGATTCGACGACATGTTCCATCCATTCTTCGCATTCTTCGACGCTTCGGCGGCGGCGCGCCGCGCGAGTGATGAAATTTGCCACGCCTTTGCAGCGTGGCTTGAGCAATACGCGTTGCCTGTCGCTTAGTGACAGGCACACACCTTTTCATTTCAATGTACTGGAGATCGTTATGCGGTATGTGTCCTTTGTTAAGGATGGGAAATCGTGGCTCGGCGTGCGCGAGGGCAATGACATTCGCGTAATCGGAGACGATTCACTCGAGTCTCTGCTTGCACGCGGTGTCGACCTCGCCACTTATGGGCGCGACCGGATGAGTGCGGAAGTCGTGAGCGCAGACGACGTGACTTTTCTGCCGCCGCTTACCCGTCCACCCAAGATCATCTGCATCGGCCTGAACTACGCTGACCACACCAGGGAAAGCAAATACGAGCAGCCTGACTACCCGACAATCTTCTTTCGCGTCCATACGAGTCTGATCGCCCATCGGCAGCCGATGATCCGGCCGAACGCATCCGATTCACTCGATTTCGAGGGCGAGATCGCTGCGGTGCTCGGCAAGGGTGGCCGGTATATCAGCAGGGAAGACGCATTGTCCTGCGTGGCGGGCTACGCGCTCTTTAACGACGGCTCGGTGCGCGAGTACCAGTTCAAGTCTCCCCAATGGACGGTAGGCAAGAACTTTGACGGAACAGGCGCCTTTGGTCCGGATCTGGTGACGGCGGACGAACTGCCTGCCGGCGCCAAGGGGCTGCGGCTCGAGACGCGTCTGAACGGCGAAGTCGTCCAGTCGGCCAGCACCGACGACATGGTGTTCGATGTCGCCAGTCTCATCAGAATCCTGAGCGAGGCTATAACACTCGAGGCGGGAGACGTGATCGTGACGGGTACACCATCGGGCATCGGTTGGGCGCGCGCGCCGAGACTGCTGATGAAGGCGGGTGACGTGTGCGAGGTGACGGTCGAGAAGATCGGCACACTCAGGAACGTCGTCGCTGACGAAGCCGCCAACTGAGCAGCACGACCCGCGTGAGCCGTCCTCAGAGCCGGCGCGTCAACCCACGGATGGAGACGGTCATGTCTAACCCGGTATTTACTGCTTCCGGTGTGAGTGTGCATTCGATTGATCACTTCGCGCTTAATGTTCCTTCAATCGGCGACGCTGCTCGTTTCTTTCACGCCTTCGGGCTCGACGTTGCAACGGCGGGTGTGCAAGGACAGGAACTGGAGCTCCGGGCGGCGGATGGCCACCGCTGGGCGCGCATCCTGCCGGCATTGACCAAGCGCCTTGCGTGGCTGAGTTTCAACTGCTTCGAGGCGGATCTCGACACGCTGCGTGCGCAGGTGCAGGCAGCCGGTGTCGCGATCGAAACGGACCTTGCACCCGACTCGGTCGGCTTCTGGTTTCGCGATCTTGATGGCAATCTCATCCAGGTCAAATCGGGCCCCAAAACCAGTCCATCGTCCAAGATTCAGTGCGTATTAAGCAGCAGCGCGGCGGACGAGCGCGGTTCGCATACCCGTTCGGAGTCAAAGACCGTGCGGCCACGTCGTTTGTCACACGTACTGCTCTTTTCTCCTGATGTGCCGCGTATAGTTGAGTTCTACGGCAAGACGTTGGGCTTGCGACTTTCCGACCGCTCGCTCGACATCATTGCGTTTACCCATGCCCCGCACGGTAGCGATCACCATCTGGTCGCGTTCGCGAAAAGCAGCGCAAGAGGTTGGCACCACTCGGCATGGGACGTGGACAACATCAACCTGGTGGGCGAAGGCGCGTCGCAGATGGCGGCTGCGGGCTACACGAAAGGCTGGGGTACGGGCCGGCATGTGCTGGGTTCGAACTATTTCCACTATGTCGAAGACCCCTGGGGCTCATTCTGTGAGTACTCAGCCGACATCGATTTCGTTTCGGCGGGTCACCCATGGCTTGCGGGTGATTTTCCCCCGGAAGAATCGCTCTACTTGTGGGGACCGGCGGTTCCGGAGAACTTCGTTCGCAACACGGAGGTTTGACCGGAGGCGTACTGCGGAGAGTATCCGCCGCAGCACAACTGAACCGCCCCGGGAATCGTGGAGGCTGGTTGGTTTAAGTTAATGCGGGTTCAGTGGCAGCTGTTTCAAGTTGCCGATAGTAGTTTGCCTCAGCTTCGGCGGGCGGGATATAGCCGAGGGGTTCCATCAATCGATGATAATTGAACCAGGCCACCCACTCCAGCGTTGCCAGTTCAACGGATTCCCGCGTTTTCCAGGTGCGGCGATGAATGAGTTCGGTCTTGTACAAGCCGTTGATCGTTTCAGCCAGGGCGTTGTCATAGCGGTAAGCACCCGGTCAGCACCGTAGCGCATGTCGTTGACGGATGGTATCCGCGATGCTATCGGATGGGCTCGACGTGAGCGGTAGACGGCAGCGACGGCGCCACGCTCCAAGGTAGGAGTTCTTCGATGCGGTTGATCAGATGGTCAGCGATGCGCTCGAGTACGTAGGCGAGATCCGCCTCCGGATCGAGGCCGTTCAGGCTCGCCGTGCCGATCAGGCTATACATCGCGGCGGCCCGTTCACCACCGGAGTCGGCGCCGATGAACAAGTAGTTGCGCCTCCCGATCGCGACGCCACGCAGCGCCCGCTCGGCGATCAGGTTGTCGATCTCCACCCGCCCGTCGCTGCAGTAATAGACCAGTTCCGGCCAGCGATTCATCGCATACCGAATTGCCTTGCTCGTGTCGGATTTCGCAGAGAGCGTGGCGAGCGTCGCTTCGAACCAGCGCTTCATGTCGTCGAGCAACGGGACCGCCTGTGCCTGGCGCACTCTGCGTCGTTCAGCGGGGCGGTTTCGCAGCTCCTGGGTGACTGCGAACCGGCGAAGTGACATCTTTACTTCGCGAACGGTGACGACTTTATTTTGGTCTACGGATCGGCAGCATTTCAGTATTGGAGTGGAACTGTGGAATGCAATCTCTCTTCGGCGCGCGTGGCCGAGAATTGGACGCCCGCTTCCTGGAAGACGAAGCCGGCGCTGCAACAACCGGCTTATCGCGATGCGGCGGCGCTCGATCGCGCCCTGACTCAGCTGCAAGCACTGCCGCCGCTCGTCGCCGTATGGGAAATGCTGACGCTCAAACGCAAGCTCGCAGACGCTGCGGCGGGAGGATGCTTCTTGCTGCAGGGCGGCGACTGCGCGGAAAGCTTCGCCGATTGCACAGCGCCGATCATCGCCAATCGGCTCAAAGTGCTGATGCAGATGAGCCTGGTGCTCGTGCATGGCAGATGCTGCCGGTGGTTCGGGTCGGCCGCTTTGCCCGCCAGTACGCCAAGCCGCGCTCGGCGGATACCGAAACGCGCGACGGCGTGACGCTGCCTTGCTACCGCGGCGACATCGTCAACGCCAGCGCTTTTACGAAAGACGCGCGCGAGCCCGACCCGCAGCGCCTGCTCGAGGCGCATTCCAGATCGGCGCTGACGATGAATTTCGTGCGCGCGCTGAGCGATGCCGGTTTTGCCGATCTGCACCACCCCGAGCATTGGGACCTGGCCGGGCCTCGCATTCGCCGCTTTATGGCGAGTATCGCAAGATGACGCGCTCGATCGGCGAATCGCTGCGCTTCATGGAGGCGCTTGCGGGTGAGCCCTCCGGCAGCGATGCGAGAGTCGATTTCTACACGTCGCATGAGCTCCTGCTGTTGAACTACGAAGAGGTGATGGCGCGGCAAGTGCCGCGGCATTGGGGCTGGTTCAACCTGTCGACGCATTTTCCGTGGATCGGCACGCGCACCGCGCAGCTGGACGGCGCGCATGTCGAATACTGCTCCGGTATCCGCAACCCGATCGGCCTGAAAGTCGGGCCCGGGGTGAGCACCGACCAGTTGCTGCGCACGATCGACGCGCTGAACGCCACGAACGAGGCCGGTCGCTTGACGCTCATCACGCGCATGGGCGCGGCGAAGATCGAAGCGGAGTTGCCGAAGCATCTGCATGCCGTCAAGGCCGAGGGCCGGCGTGTCTTGTGGTGCTGCGATCCGATGCACGGCAACGGCGAAACGACCCCGGGCGGCGTGAAGACTCGGCGCTTCGAGAACATCCGCGCCGAGCTCGAGGCTGCCTTCGACATTCATGCCGCCTGCGGCACGCATCTGGGCGGCGTGCATCTGGAGCTGACCGGGGAGGACGTGACCGAATGCCTGGGCAGCGCGCGCAATCTGACTGAGGCCGATTTGGCCCGCGCTTACAAGTCGACCGTCGATCCGAGGTTGAACTATGAGCAGTCGCTGGAGATCGCGATGCTGATTGTGCGCAAGTTGGGTACGACGCCGGTTGCCGAAATCGGCGCCAAGCGGCATGCGGCGTATGCGTAGTGGGGCGGTACACGACAATTCGTTCGGGTGATGGCGAGCGCTGCCGGGAAGAGGTTGATATCTTCCCTTCGCACGAAGAGCGCTGCCACATTCAGGCCGCGAAGTGCTCGAGCGCGAGATCGACGAACAGCCGCGCTTTGCGCGGAAAATGGCGCCGGCTCGGATAGACGATGTTCATCTCGAGATCCGGGAGTCGGTAGTCGTCCAGAAGCGGCACGAGGTGGTGCTCACGGATGTCCTGGTCGACGAGGTAGGCAGGCAGGATTGCGATCCCCATGTCGTTGAGCGCGAGTTGCCGAATCAGGCCCGGATTGTTCGACGACGCGGTCTTCCTCGGCCGCACCGCGACGCACGTCGCGTGATGCTCGAACGACACGCAGTCTCTCGCATAGTCGGTCTGGAACCACAGGCACGCGTGCTGTTCGAGTTCGCCCGGATGGCGCGGTCGACCGTGCCGCTCGAGATAGCGGCGAGTCGAGCACGCGACCAACTTCAGACGCGTGAGCAGGCGCTTCACAGTATTGGCGCCGCGGATGCGTTGTGTGACCATCAGGCCAACGTCGAACCCTTCGGACACGAGATCGACGTGACGGTCGACGATCGTGATCTCGGGCACCACGTTCGGATGGCGATGCTTGAACGACCCGATGACGGGTGCAAGCAGATGAATGCCGAACATCACGGGCGCAACGATCCGCAGCGACCCGATCGGCTCGTGATGGAGCATCGTGATCGTATCTCCGGCGATGTCGATCTCGTCGATCACCTTGCGGATCTGCATCAGGTAGACACGTCCGGTGTCTGTGAGCGATAGGCTGCGCGTCGTACGGTACAGTAGCCGCGCGCCAAGCCTGTCCTCGAGGCCCATGATCAGGCGCGATGCCGATGCGTTTGAAATGTTGAGGTCGGCGGCGGCGCGCGCGAAGCTTTGCAAATCGGCGACTTTGACAAACAGCCGCATCGACAGAAGATCGTCCATTCAAATATCAATCTGTTTGGTTGCTGCAGCGGGGTGGGGCACGTCCTTGACGCAGCCTGGCACGGGCTGCAAGTGATGAGGCTCGCCTGCTCGCGCGGACCGTTTGCGCACCCTCTGCACGAGCATGAACCGCTGGTCCCGCCGACATGCTGGCGCTTGTGCTACGGTGTTGCGGCCCGCGCGGACGGTCCGCTTACGGAGCGACGCGGTATCACCGGATAGCCGATCCCCGGGAGGACCGGCGAGCGGGATTCACCAGGTTGCCGCGGATGCTTGAGCCACCATGAACTTCGCGTTGTCCCCAGCAATTCGGTGTTAGCGCCGGAGCTTGACGGCTGTTTGCGCCAATGCCGATCCGACCGCGCGGACCATGGCGTCTGCGCGCACATCCTTCAAACGACGATGCGCGTCAAAGGCTTCGTGGGCCGACCCGAGAGCGAAGGTTTGCGGAATCACGAGCATTCCAAGCTTGTCGAGCACCCCTCGGATTGCAGCTTGACCTCGCGAACCACCCAACAAGCCGGGCGATGCGGACAGAACGGCTGCCGGCTTGTCGGCAAAGCAGGCGAGTCCCGCTTGTCCATCACCGTTCGGACGACTCATCCAGTCCAGGGAATTCTTCAGAACCGCGCTATAGCCGCCGTTATAGTCTGGCGATGCAATGAGCAGGGCGTCGCATTCCTTGACGAGCTTCTGCAAGGCCCTCGCGGCTTCCGGCAGACCGGATTCTCGCTCAAGGTCGCCGTCGTAGAACGGCAGCACGTAGTCGTTCAGATGAACGTGAGTCACCTGTGCACCCGATTCGAGGGCGCCCTGTGCGGCGATTTCAAGGAGTTTTTGATTGAAGGAACCGCTGCGGGTACTACCGCAGAATGCAAGGATCTTGATGCTCATGAGTCAGTCAGAGGTCGGTTGGAAAATGCGTGAGCCAATCGCTACGAGATTGGCTCATGCGTGACACATCTTCGAATCAGGTCGCACGGGAGGTGCAATCATCGGGTGCCCCCGTCAAATGTCGCCGATGCCGTACGCGGTGTCGTCATGATCGGGCTCCAAAGCGTGCAAGGCGTTCACGGGCGACCAGCAGTGTAGGCAGCATGTCGCGCAAATCTTTGTACGGCGCGTGCACTTTTTTCACGACGTGATCATTTTTGTGGGTCGGTGTGAAATGCTGCGCGGCCGCGCTCTTAGAATCCAGCCTTTCAAACAAGGGAAAACGGGCGATGCTGCTTATGCCATATTCGCCGCTGGAATTGCTGCGGCGTCATATCGACGGAAAGATCGGGGCGATTACCCGCACGCGGACCGGCTTTCCCATCGACCTGTCGACGCCCCCCGGCGACCCGGGGCTGTTCGGCCCAAGGTCCGTGGCGTGGCTAGTCCATGACGACTTTCCCGCCATGATGGTCGGCGGCATCCGTGCGCTGATTCTCCAGGCGCTGCATCCCCTTGCGCTGGCGGGTGTGCTCGAGCATTCGAGATTCCGGCAAGATATGCGCGGCCGACTGGCTCGCACGGCGCAGTTCATCGCTGGCACGACCTACGGCAGTGCCCGTGACGCCAACGGACTGATCGACCACGTCAACCGCATTCATCGCGATGTCGCTGGCACCAGTGCCGATGGCCGGCCCTATGCCGCGACCGATCCCCCGCTGCTGAAGTGGGTGCATGCCGCAGAAGTCTCCAGCTTCCTGGATGCCCACCTGCGCTACGTGAATCCGCAGCTGACACTGGCGGATCAGGACCGCTATCTGGCCGAGACCGCGGTGGTGGCGCGTCGGCTTGGCGCAACCGAGGTGCCGGAGAGCCGGGAAGTGCTGCTCGCGTACATGAGCGGCCAGCGCGGCAGCCTGGTCGCCAGCGGCCGGATGCATGAAGTGATCGCGCAGTTGGCTACGCACCCCGATGCCCGTGCGTCCGAACGGCTGGCCATGCGGATTTTCCTGGGTGCGGCGATCCGTCTGCTGCCGCCCTGGATCAGCGCCATGCTCGGCGAACCGCTGACAGGGCTGGTGCGCGGCTTTCCCGAACCCGCGATGCGCCTGTCATGTGGGCTATTGCGGTGGGCCATTCGCAACAGCGCGGCTGCGCGCGCGCATGCCCGAGTCGCGTCATGCACGGCAGCACAGACGGTCTTGCACGCTTTGCCGCATCCACATGACGGACGACAACGATGAATTCAGGTCGCCCGGACCACGCTGCTGCGGCAAAATTCGGATGCCGGTAGCCGGCGTGAGCCGCGAGGCTTCTGCGCGTGGGCGGCGGCCGACTGCAGTTCCATCGTTGGGGGAGCGGCACGGCACCGGAGGGATTTCATGCGATGCTTCGGGCGCGAGCCGCGGCAGACCGCGCCGAACGGCACGTAAACCCACATGACTTCATGCATGGCCTCATGGTGTCGGGATCGAGTGATGGCGCTGGCTCAAGAGTCGAATCAAGGGTCGAAATTTCTGGAATGGCAGGAGACGGAACAGGGTGAAGATTGTCACCGATGTGCATCAGAGCCGCACTGCGTGTGTCTGTGCGGGAGGCGAGATCGAGGTCATCGAGTACGGCGAGCTGCAGGACGTTGCGAGGCCGATCGGCTCGCAACGTGTTAGCCTGCGCGCAGCATTGCGCGAGGTCGGCGGATGTATCGAGGCACGTCACAAGCCGGCCAAGCCGATGACCGAGGGCTATCGCGGCAACGACCACCTGAGCTTGATCGAGCGCGGCGGCGAAGCCTACGGCCACACGTCGTTTATCCGCGGCTTTCGCTGCGTGGCCGTCCATTTCGACGATGCGCTGCTGCGCGACGCCTGCGAGGGCGCCGATGGTGTTGGCGGGACGGACTGCTTCCAGTCTCGTTTGATGTTCGAAAACAAGCCAATCTGGGCAATCACAGACAGGCTTGCGCTGGAATGCGTGACGCCTCGCGTCGGGCAGCGGCTCTATTGCGAAAGCCTGATCGGCATGCTCGCCGTGGAGTTGGCCAGGATGTGCGGCCGTGTGCAGCAGCAGGCGGTCAAAGGAGGACTGGCGCCCTTCAGGCTGCGCCGCGTCCTCGACTACATCGAGACACATCTCGCCGCCGACCTGGCCGTGAGTGAACTGGCCACGCTGGCCGAAGTGAGCCTGCCGCATTTCATGCGGGCGTTTCGCGCGTCGACTGGCGAGACTCCGCTACGCTTCCTCATGCAGCGGCGCGTCATGCATGCCGCGAAGCTGCTGGTCCATACCAATACGCCGCTGATCAAGATCGCACAGGACTGCGGCTTCGCGGATCAGGCTCATATGACCACTTGCTTTCGCCGGTTGGCCGGCAATACGCCCGCACGGATCCGGCGCGAGCGCGATTAGGGGCAATCGTTCTTTTCGTGCAAGATCTGGCGGTTTCGACCAAAATTGGGGCGCCTTTGATTTCCATGCGTTGTGTGCCAAGAACGCGGGCATCAACTGACCAATGCTTGCGATGCTTTACCGAAGACGAGGGGCGGCCTCTCGAAGTCGGCTTGCAGGAGCAGGCTTCAAACCGCCACAAGCTGCGTGGGTAAAGAGCCCTCGTGGTGAGCGTTGTTGGAAAAGTCGGGTTTAGCCCGGCAGGTGGGAGTCAAAGAGACGAACGTGAGTGAACCGCTGATGACGTGTCGTAAAGATCATAATCGATGTCAAAACCGAGGGGAGTGCATGCCTCGGGACCAGTTTGGGCGATGCCTGCCGACGGCCCATTCGGCATCCGGCATAAAGGCGGCGTGACTTTGACTCAGGCTTCGGTGAGGAACTTGGGAACCTGTCTTCCCGATGCGAAGGGAGAAATCCAAGCGGAAGGCCTCCGTAAGGATGAGAGTACCGATGCGGGACACAGGGGCGGAGACGTCCGTAGTAGGGATGAAGGGCCTGTAATGGGACTGGACCGAAGGGGCGTCATCGTCTGGCTTTATCCAGCAGGCAACCCGCGAGGGGAGGACCGGCATGGATAAGGCAAAACCGTTTTGTATTTCCAAACGTGAGGTGTGGGAAGCGTATCAGCAGGTGAAGGCCAACCGTGGGGCGGCGGGCGTGGATGGGCAGTCGATGGCGGATTTCGAGGCGGATCTGAAAAACAATCTGCATCGGATCTGGAATCGCATGTCTTCCGGCAGCTACATGCCGCCGCCGGTTCTGCGGGTTGACATACCCAAAGCGGGAGGTGCGGGCACTAGGCCGTTGGGGATACCGACGGTCTCTGATCGCATCGCGGAGACGGTGGTCAAGCGATATCTGGAGCCGCTCGTGGAGCCTGTGTTCCACCGCGACTCATACGGGTATCGTCCCGGACGTTCGGCGCATCAGGCGCTCGACGCGACCCGGCAGCGATGCTGGGAGTACGAGTGGGTGCTGGACCTCGACATCAAGAACTTCTTCGGCAGTATCGAATGGGACTTGATGATGAGGGCGGTGCGTCGTCATACGGATTGCGCGTGGGCGCTGCTTTATATCGAGCGTTGGCTCAAGGCGGCCGTGCAAATGCCTGACGGGTCTGTGGTGCATCCGGACAGGGGCACGCCGCAAGGAGGTGTCGTCAGTCCATTGCTGGCCAACCTGTTTCTCCACTATGCGTTTGACCGGTGGATGCAGAAGCATAATCCGGGCGTGCCATTCGAACGTTATGCTGATGACGTCATCTGTCATTGCAAAAGCGAAGCGCAGGCGCGCGAGCTCCGGCAGGGCCTGGAGACGCGGCTGACCGAATGCAAGCCGGATCTGCATCCGGAAAAGACCAAAATCGTGTACTGCAAGCGGGCCAACCGGCCAGCCAGCTATCCGCTTTGTCAGTTCGACTTCCTGGGCTATACGTTCAGACCGCGAAGTGCCAGGAATCGGATGGGGAAGTTGACGGTAGGCTTTCTGCCAGCGGTCAGCAACAAGGCTGCGAAGGCGATGCGGCAGCAATTGCGTCGTCGCAGTGCATTGCACCGTCGCGACCTGAGTCTGTCTGAGTTGGCGGACCGTACGCGTCCGACTTTGCTTGGCTGGATTCAGTACTACGGTCGATTTTATCGGTCCGCACTGGGCCAGGTACTCCTTGCGGTAGATGCCGCTCTGGTCCGTTGGGCTCAACGGAAATACAAACACCTCCGCGGCCGGAAGGTGCGCGCCGCAGCATGGTTAAGGGACATTAAGTCCCGGCAGCCGAGCTTGTTCGCGCATTGGGCTGTGGAGACTACGGTTGGACGATAGGAGCCGGATGAATCGAGAGGTTCACGTCCGGTTCTGTGAGAGCGTGCGGGTGCGATTCCCGTGCGCTACTCGACATCCCGGTTAGCCCGATCTAACCAGCGACTAGCCCCGCGGACTGACCCCGATATAATATTGCTTAAAGTCAGGTGGTTGCTGTCTGAGCGCGATTCCAGCCGACACTGATCCTAGATCACGACCGTCCTGGACCTGCACTTCCATGATCTTCCTGATGTGCATCTGCAACGCGCTTTGATCCCGAGCGACCGACTCGTAGCGCTAGGCAACGCCGGACAGATCACGATTGAGGCACCGTGCAAACGGATGACTCTGGAAGGGGCGCGCGCAAGTACCGCGAGAGCATGATCTTCAGTTCGCGCCGCAGTTCGTATCCGAACAGATCTTCCGTGTAGGTAATAGACCGGTGGATCAGCGCCTCGCCGGTCGATTCAAGCACGAACGCGGCCAAATGGATGTTGGGGCGCGCGACGGGCTCACCGCAAACGTTCAGTGCCTGCTCGAGCAGATCCGCGAATGCAAGGGACACGCGCTTCATGTGATGCAACCGGCTGACCCGTCCCATGTGTTCAAGTAACACGCGTTGCAGCGCGATGTTCTCTGCATACGCATCGGCCGTCGTGTCGACCCATGTGTCAACGACGGCGTCGATGCCTTGGCCCTCGACTGCCTGGAATGCCTTGCCGAACAGATTCATCAGGTGTTCGCAATGGCACTTGATCAGCTTTGCGATCAATGCATCCTTGCTGGTGAAATACTCATACAGCGAGCCGACGCTGACGCCGGCCGCATCGGCTATGCGCGTGGTGCTGGTCGCCTCGAACCCGTCTCGCGCGAACAGCGTCTTCGCCGCTTCGAGGATTGCGTCGACCGTCATCACGGAGCGACTCTGGCGCGGCCGGCGCCTGACCGCGATCTGTGAAGTCATGCGCGTGTTTTTGCCGAATGACACGACTTGCTCCTTTCAACAATCCTGACTTTTCCGCGATGCCGTCTGCGCTGCGTCCGGCATCCGGTCCCGGGCATCGATTTTAATCACGCCGGCCGCCGGTCGGCGACGATTGTGCAGCACGATATCCCGCGATATCCGAACAATTCCGAAACGCCGCCGGTAAACGAGCCGAAAGCCATGCCGGACAAGGCTCGCGGCGATTCCGGCGAATCCGAATGGCGTGGCGGCGGCCCGACTCATTATGATGTTCCGCAGGGATTTCCATATCAACGAGGGGACATGAGCGGAACCATGATGAAAGCGCCGCTGCGGGTCATTGACCTGTTGCGGCATGCGAACCGCAATCATCCGCGCACGGAAGTCGTCAGCCGTCGCGTCGAGGGCGATGTTCATCGCTATACGTATGCGGATGCGTATCGGCGCGTATGCCAGCTTGCGCGCGCGCTGGACCGGCTGGACATCGGCAGCGATGCCCGGGTCGGAACGCTCGCGTGGAACGGCTATCGGCATCTGGAGCTTTACTACGCGTGTGCCGGCCTCGGTGCGGTGTGCCATACGCTGAACCCGCGCCTGCTTCCCGAGCAGTTGGCCTGGATCGCCCGTCACGCGGCGGACGAGATCCTGTTTTTCGACGCGACGTTCGTGCCGCTGGTGTGCGAGCTGCGCCAGCAATTGCCGGGCGTCCGGCATTGGGTGCTGATGGGAAGCCGCGACAGCGATGCGGGCCGGGACGCGTCCGTGCAGATCGAAGGGTTGCTGTTCCACGAAGATCTGATCGCCGGCGAGCTGGCCGATGAACTCGACTGGCCGCTCATCGACGAAGACCAGATTTGCGGCCAGTGCTATACGTCGGGCACGACCGGTGACCCGAAAGGCGTGTGCTATTCGAATCGGTCGACCGTGTTGCATGCGTATGCGGCCGCGCTGCCCGATTCCTTCGGCCTGTCGGCACGAGACAGCGTGATGCCGGTCGTGCCGATGTTTCACGTCAATGCATGGGGGCTGCCGTATGCGGCGCCCATGGTCGGCGCGAAGCTCGTGCTGCCGGGGCCCGCGCTCGACTCGAAGAGCCTGCACGCGCTCTGCGAGGCCGAGCGCGTGACGATCGCGGCCGGCGTGCCGACCATCTGGCTCGGCGTAATCGATCACCTGCGCGCCACCGGCCGTTCGTTCGCGTCGCTAGAGCGGATCGTGATCGGCGGCTCGGCTGCGAGCGACGCGACGATTCGCGAATTCGAGGACGTGCATCGCGTGCGCGTCGTCCACGCGTGGGGGATGACGGAGGTCAGCCCGATCGGCGCCGTCAACCAGTTCAAGCCCGTGCACGACGCGCTCGACGCGGATGCGCGGCGCCGCTTGCAGACGAAACAGGGACGTGAGCCGTTTGGTATCGAGATGCGCATCGAGACAGAGTCCGGCGCAGCGGCGTCGCGAGACGGCGCAACGCCGGGCCGGCTGCTGGTGAAAGGGCCCTGGGTGGTCGGAACCTATGCGGGCGGATCACCGGGCGAGCGTGCCGACGGCTGGTTCGATACCGGCGACGTGGCGACGATCGACGCAGAAGGCTACATGGCGATCGTTGACCGGACCAAGGACGTCATCAAATCGGGTGGCGAATGGATTAGCTCGATCGAGCTCGAGAATGCCGCGATGGGGCACCCCGCGATCCAGGAGGCCGCGGTGATCGGACGGCCGCATCCGAAATGGATCGAGCGCCCGCTGATGGTCTGCGTGCTGCGGCCCGGCCAACAGGTATCGGCGGCCGAATTGTCCGCGTGGCTCGGCGAACGCGTCGCGCGGTGGTGGTTGCCCGATGCGATCGAATTCGTCGACGCATTGCCGCACGGCGCCACCGGCAAGCTGCTCAAGTCGCGCCTACGCGAGCAGTTTGCCCACATCCGTTTCGATCAGGTATCGCTTTCCAGGGAGAATCATTGATGAGCTCGGTATTCAGAGCCAATTTGCTGAGCGGCCAGCATGCCGTCATCACGGGTGCCGGCAGCGGCATCAACAAGCGGATCGCCGAGCGCTTCGCGATGCAGGGCGCACGCATCTCGATCATCGGCCGCAACGCGGAGAAATGCGCCGCGGCCGCCGCAGCGATCCGTGCGATGGGCGGCGAAGCGGCCGGTTTCGCCGCCGACGTGCGTCATGCGGACGAACTCGGCCGCGCGTTCCAGGATGCGCATGCGCAGTTCGGGCCGATCGACATCTCCATTGCCGGCGCCGCCGGAAATTTCGTCGCCGAGGCTGCGGCGATGTCGAGCAACGGCTTTCGCACGGTGATCGACATCGACCTGATCGGCACGTTCAATACGTTTAGCGCGGCGCTGCCACTCCTGGCCCCCGAGCGCGCGAACCTGCTGGCCATTTCCGCGGTGCAGTCGGTCTTGCCGACGGCCGCGCAGGCGCATGTATGCGCCGCGAAGGCCGGGATCGACATGCTGGTGCGCACGCTGTCGATCGAATGGGCGGGCCGCGGCGTGCGCTGCAATGCGATCGCGCCGGGGCCGGTCGCCGATACCGAAGGTATGAAGCGTCTTGCGCCCGACGGCGAAGCGAGCTGGGCGCGCCTGCTCGACGGGATCCCGATGCGCCGCGCCGCGGAGCGCGACGAAATCGCGGATCTGGCGCTGTTCCTGTGCAGCGGCGCCGCGAGCTACATCAACGGCACGGTGATCGCGATCGACGGCGGGCAGTCGAACCTCGGATCGCTGCCGTTCGGCGACATGCTGGTCGATTCGCTGCAGGCCGCGTAGCGCGCGCTGCGCCGGACCACCGATAACCCATGAGGAGACAGAATGACAACGACCGAATCCACATTCCGGATCGATGCGGCCGGCGGGCATCGCATCGAGGCATTCCGCTGGCAGGGCGCGCTGCCGGTGCGCGGCGTCGTGCAGATCGTGCACGGCATGGCGGAGCACTCGCGGCGCTATCGGCACGTCGCGCAGGCGCTGGTGAACGAAGGGTACGTGGTGTATGCAACCGAGCACCGCGGCCATGGCCAGGCGGCGCTGGACGACGGCACGCTCGGCGATTTCGGCCCGGGCGGATTCAACGCGCTCGTCGACGACATGGCGACCGTCAGCCGCCATCTGCGCGAGCGTCATCCGGGCGTGCCGCTCGTGATGCTCGCGCACAGCATGGGTTCGTTCGCCGCGCAGATCTACCTGCTCGATCACGGCGCACTGCTCGACGGGCTCGCGCTGTCGGGCACGAGTGCGCTCGAACTTCTCGACCCGCGGCGTTCCGGCTGGACGCTGGAAACCGCGAATGCGGCGATCGCGGCGCCCGACACCGTGGTCGACTGGCTGAGCCGCGAGCCTGCCGTGCCGGCCGCGTACCTCGCTGATCCGCTGTGCGGCTTCGCGCTGACGGAAGCGTCGCTGTTCTCGATTTTCGATCACGGGCTGCGCACGTCGGATCCCGCGCAGTTCGAGCGCGTACCGAAGCAGTTGCCGCTCTATCTTTTCACGGGCGACCAGGATTCGGTGAACGGCTATCTTGCGTGGTTCGATCCGCTCGTGGCGCGGCTGCGCCAGGTCGGCTTCCGCGATCTGTCCACGCACGTGTACGGCGGCGCGCGACACGAAGTGCTGAACGAAACGAACCGCGACGAGGTGATCGCGAACCTGATCGCGTGGGTCACGCGCGTGACGGGCTAGGGCGGGCCTCGTTCAGGGGCAGACAATGATCTGATGCCGCGTGAAGCGGCATCGAAGGAGGAAAGAAGTCGAAAAATAAATAAGGTATACGAAATATAAAAACGAATTGATCGGTTAGGAGACAGGTTATGAAAAATCATGGCAGTCGGACCATCGCGCTTGCCATCGCGGCATCCGGCATGGTGGCTTCATCGGCATACGCGCAGAGCGCCGTCACGCTGTACGGCATACTGGACGCGGGGCTGCTCTATACGAGCCGCACCGCGGGCAGCGGCGCGCATCAGTTCTCGATGATCGACGGCGGCACGGCCGGGTCGCGATTCGGCATGCGGGGCACCGAGGATCTCGGCGGTGGCCTGAAGGCGATCTTCGCGCTCGAGAGCGGCATCAGCATGGCGAACGGCGGCATCGCGAATTCGAACGGCAATTTCTTTGGCCGCCAGGCCTGGGTCGGCCTGACGAGCGACCTCGGCACGGTGCAGGCCGGCGTGCAGTATTCGCCGTTCGTGCTGTCGCTGATCAACACCGACCCGCGCAACGTGTCGTATTTCGGCAGCGCTGCGGTCATCTACGTCGGCAACGTGCTCGATACGGGGTTGTTCAACCCGAACGCCATTTCCTATACGAGCCCGGTCATCGCCGGCCTGCAAGGCAGCGTGATGCTCGCGCTGGGCGGCGAGCCCGGCAATTTCCAGGCGGGGCGGCAATACAGCGCGCGACTGAAATACGAAATCGGCGGATTGACGGTCGATACGGCGCTCTACAGCGGCAACGCGGGCGGCACGGCGGCGTCGACACCCGTACCGACCACGGTCGCTTTCACGGGACGCACGATCGGGGCAGGCTACACATACGGCCGCTTGACCGCGAAAGCGTCGTTCGTGAACTACAAGCTGGCCGGCTCGTTCGACAACCGCGTATACGGCGGCGGCCTGAGCTTTGCCGTCACGCCGGCGCTGAACGTGGACGCCGGCGCGTGGTACACGAGCGACGGCAACGACACGGCCAACCATTCGATCCTGACCGGCGTCGGCGTCGAATACTTCCTGTCCAAGCGCACGACGCTGTACGGGCAATTCGCGTTCGTCAACAACCACGGAAAGATGAATACGGGGCTTTCCCTGAACGGTGCGCTCTACGCAAGCGAAGGCTCGACGAGCGGGGCCGTAGTCGGCATCCGCCACGCGTTCTGAAGGAGACCAACATGAATGCCGTGATGAGAAAACTCGTACTCTCGCTGGGTGGAATGTTGATCGGGTGCGCAGCGTTCGGCGCACACGCTGCCGACATGCCATTGCTGCCGGGCGACCTGCTGTCCCCGACGTCGACGCAACAGACGTCGCGCGACGCGTTCAAGAAGGCGCCGCCGTGGCGCATCGGCGTGTCGTTCGCTGGAGTCGGCAACAGCTGGATCGTGCAGATGATCCAGGAAATGCGCGACGAGGCGGCGCTGCACAAGGAGATCGGCCAGTTCATCTTCACCGAGGCCGACTGGAAGGCGGCGAAGCAGGTGTCGGACGTCGAGGATCTGCTGACGCGCAAGATCGACCTGCTGATCATCGGGCCGATTTCCGAAGCGATCGGTGCACCGTTGATCGCGGAGGCGGCGCAGCGCGGCATTCCGGTCGTGACGTTCGGCGCGTACGGCGGCAACACGAAGTCGACGGTGGAGATCATGGGCGGCGGACGGGTGTTCGGCCGCCAGGGCGCGGAATTCCTCTGTAACGAACTGCACGGCAACGGGAGGATCTGGGCGTTTCGCGGCGTGGCAGGCGTCGACGAGGAGCAGCTTCGCTACGACGGATTCCGCAAGACAGTCGATGGGTGCGGGCTGAAGATCACCAACGAGGTATTTGGCGACTGGAGCTACGTGAAGGGCAAGCAGCTCTGCGAGAACCTCGTGCTGTCGGGGCAGCCGGTGGACGGCATCTGGTTCTCCGGCGCCGAGATGACGCGCGCGTGCATCGACGTGTTCAAGGAAGCCGGCAAGCCGCTGGTGCCGATGACCGGCGAGGCGAACAACGGCTTTCTGCGCGTCTGGAAGCGCTCCGGCGTGAAGAGCGTCGCGCCGATCTTTACGCCGGGGCTCGGGGCGGCCACCGTGCGCGCGGCGGTCGCGCTGCTGCAGGGCCAGCCGCTGTACCGCGCGTATTTTTCCGCACCCGCGCCGATCACGAACGCGACGCTCGATCGCTATCTTCGTCCGGACCTGAACGACGGCTACTGGTTTCCGTCGACGCTGCCGGACGCCAGGCTGACCCAGTTGTTCCATCGTTGAGGCGCGCGATGACCATTCAACAGGGAACGACGCGGCGTCCGGCGCGCGTCGCGCTGACCGGCGTGTCGAAGGCATTCGGCCGCACGCATGCGCTGACGGACGTCACGCTCGCCGGCGAGCGCGGATCGATTCATGCGATCACGGGCGAGAACGGCGCGGGCAAATCGACGCTGATGAAGCTGCTGTCGGGCGTCCACCTGCCCGACACGGGCGAGATCCGTGTCGACGGCGAGCGCGTGAGGCTCGCGACGCCCGCGCAGGCAAGACGCGCGGGTGTATCCACGGTGTTTCAGGAGCTGACGATCCTGCCGAACCTGACGGTGGCCGAGAATCTTTGCCTGGGGCGCGAGCCGCGGCGGTACGGCGCGCTCGACCGTCGCGCCATCGTGCGCAATGCCGTCGAGGTGCTCGAACGCGGCGGCGTCGCGCTCGAGCCGAAACGGCTCTGCGGCGATCTGACGATCGCGGAGCAGCAGATGCTGGAAATCGCGAAGGGGCTCGTCGACGACGCGGGCGTATTCATCTTCGACGAGCCGACTGCGCCGCTCAACCGCGCCGAGATCGACACACTCGAAGCGGTGCTCGTGCGGCTCAGGCACGTAGGCAAGCTGGTGTTCTACATCAGCCATCGGCTCGACGAGATCTTTCGCTTCTGCGACACCGTGTCGGTGCTGAAGGACGGCCGCCTCGTCGCGACTCACGCCGCTGCCGACCTGTCGGAGCGGCGGCTGGTTCAGCTCATGGTCGGGCGCGAACTGACGGCGCTGTTTCCGCCGCGTCGGCGCGCCAGCTGCGCCGAGCCGGCGCTCGACGTCGCGTCGCTGTCGGTGCGCGCGGGCGGCCCCGACGTTTCGTTGTCGGTCGGCCGCGGCGAAATCGTCGGCATCGCGGGGCTCGAAGGGCATGGCCAGCGGGAGATCCTGCGGACGCTCGCCGGCATCGACGTACCGGCGAAGAGCGAGATCCGCATCGCGGATCGGCACGGCGCGATGGCGCGGCACGACCCCGCGCGCGGCGTGCAGGCGGCGGTGCGGCAAGGCATTGCGTTGATGCCGGAAGACCGCAAGTCGGAAGGGTTGTATCTCGGCCTCTCGGTACGCGACAACATCGCGCTCGGCTTCCTGCGCGGCCGGCCGCTCTGGCGGCGGGCGCACCGCGCGCCGTCGGTCGTCGCGGCATGGATCGACAGGATCCGGCTGCGCGGGCTGCCGGCCGACGCCGTGCAGTCGCTGTCGGGCGGAAACCAGCAGAAGGTGATGCTTGCGCGTTGGCTCGCGGCTGGCGTGAACGTGCTGCTCGTCGAGCAGCCGACGCGCGGCGTGGACGTCGGCGCGAAGGCCGAGATCTACGCGTTGCTGCGGCGATTCGCGGAAGAGGGCGGAGCCGTGCTCGCCGTGTCGGGAGACCTGCCGGAACTGATCGGTATGTGCGACCGCATTCTGGTGGTGCGCAACGGCGCGTTCGTCGCGGACGTGCGTGCCGCGGAGGCCACCGAGGAGCAGTTGCTCGCATTCGCGTTGACGGAGCCGGCGGCGGATCGCGGCAGTCGCGCATCCGTGAACGGGGAGGAGGCATGAAGGCCACTCGCACCGGGGTGACGCGTTACGCGGCAAGCCTGCCGCTATTGCTGTGCATCGCGCTGATGGTCGCGGTGCCGGATTTCCGCCAGATGCAGAACGTCGTCAACTTCAGCGGGCAGATTGCGGCGTTGCTGATGGTCTCGCTCGGGCAGATGTTCGTGACACTCGCAGGCGGCATCGACCTGTCCGTCGGCTCCGTCGTGAGCCTCGCGAGTTGCATCGTCGCAATGCAGCCCGATCCCGCGTCGGGCGTGCTGCTTGCGCTGTTGGCGGGGGCGTCGGTCGGGTTGCTCAACGGGGTCGGCGTGGCGATCGGCAACGTTCACCCGTTCGTGACGACGCTCAGCACGGCCACGATTCTGCAGGGGGTGTGCTACCTGGTGCTGCCGGTCCCGGGCGGGCAGATCGCGCCCGCGCTCGGCTGGCTTGCGTCCGGCAACCTGTACGGCGTGCCGCTGTCGCTCGCGTGGTGCGCGGTGTCGATCGGTTTTGCGTGGCATGTCGTCGCGCGCAGCCGTCTCGGCCTGCATCTCCATGCGATCGGCGCCGGCGCGCACAGCGCGCACTTGAACGGCGTGCGCGTCAGGGCGACGACGATCGCGGCGCATGTGCTGTGCGGGCTGATGGCGGCCGCGGCAGGCATCTACCTGGCAGCCCGCGTGTCGGCGGGCGATCCGACGATCGGCGCGGAGTTCGCGCTCGAGTCGGTGGCGGCGGTCGCGCTCGGCGGCGTGCAACTGACGGGCGGCGTAGGCGGAGTCGCGGCCGTGCTGGTGGGCGTGGCGACGCTGGGCTTGCTGACCAATGGACTGAATCTGTTCGGCATCTCGCCGTTCCTGGCCAGCGTGGCGGTCGGGATGCTCCTGCTGCTGGCAGTCGGCGGGCAGCGCCGAAAAACCGTGGGGTTGTGACATGAGATCGATGGCTTTGGCACGCTCGCCCGTGGCGGCGCCCTTTCAACGCGGCGTGCGCTGGTGCCTGGCGTTACCGCCCGCGTATGCCGGCACCGCCTGCCTGGTCGGATGCGCGTATCTCGTGCGCCCGAACCTGCTTTCGCCGCTGCTGTTCCTGCTGATCTTGCGGCAGGCCGTCCCGCTCGGCATCGTCACGATCGGGCAGTCGTTGACGATGCGCTGCCGTTCGCTCGATCTGTCCGTGGGCGGCGTGATGGCGGCCGTATCGTGCTTGCTGACGAGCGGGATACTGACGATGCCGACGCCGCTCGCGTGTGTGCTGTGCGTGCTGTTCGGCGCGGCGGTCGGCGCGTTCAACGGCCTGTTGATCGCTTACCGGCGCGCTTCGGCTGTCATCGTCACGTTGTCGGTGTCGATGATTTTGTCCGGCATCGTCGTCGCGATCAGCCAGTTCCGTGCATCGGGCGATGTGCCCGAGCTGTTGACCACGATCGGCGCGGCCCGGCCGTGCGGTGTGCCGGTCGCGCTGCTGGTGTGGCTCGCGATCCTCGTTGCGGTGGCGCTGTTCATGCGGTGGTCCGTATTCGGGCGGGTGGTGGATGCGGTGGGCTCCAGTCCGCGCGCGGCGGAGCTGTCGGGGCTGCCTCATCTGCGCGTGATTTTCATCGTGCATGTCGTGTCGGGCGTCGTGTCGGCGTGCAGCGCGTTGCTGCTGCTGAGCTTCGTCGGCGTCGGCAGTGCGACGCTCGGCAAGGACCTTGCGCTCAATTCGCTCGCGGCCGCGGTGCTGGGTGGCGTGACCTTCGGCGACGGGCGCGGCGGGATGGCCGGGCCGGCGATCGCTGCGTTCATGGTCGTTTTCCTGTTCAACCTTCTGACGAGCTTCGGGCTCGGCGAGGCAGGACACCTGATGCTGCAGGGAGCGATCATCGGCTTCGCGGCGCTCGCGTATTCGTTACGTGGCGGAGGCGCGTGATGCGTACGACAGGAGAAAGCGAATGAGCGGGTACAAGGTACTGCCGCTGGTATCGGTCGCATTCACAATGGCTGCGGTCGTTTGCGCCGGGCTCGCGGATAGCGGCGAATGGACGAGGACACTCGGTTGGCTAGTGACTGTGGGGCTGGGTGCAGTTCTGGGAGGGGGGCTATCTAGATTGCTACGCCGCCGGCGCTTGGGAAGTCGCACTCGCCAAGGAAATGCCGGTAGCCGGGCGAACGATTGAGATGAATCGCCTCATACGGAGGGTCATCCGCCGACACCAGCCGGTAGGTACCTGAGCATAGTCGATCAAGCGTTGCGGAGTTATGGCAAAGTTGCCAGTTTAAAAAACCGTTGAATATAATGCCGCTTATTTCTTATGATTGGCGACGTTTTTCGATGTAATTGACAGGAAAACCTTTATTGATCAGTTAACGTAACATTCTGTAAGCCATATGGTAGGAAATCATTGCCGTCAGGATACTTAGTCGACCTGATTTGGTGGTCAGAGGTATAAAGATTTATCCGGCAAGAGGTGCCATATGTTCATCAGCAAAAATGCATTGATTTTAGTATTCGCGAGTATCGTGACCGTTGCGCTGACTCAAGCGTCTGCTCAAGCCCAAGGCATTGTCGGGTCGGCGCTCGGTGGAGCTGCCGATATCACTGGTGTGGCACTGGGAGGAGCAGCCAATGTCACCGGTGCCGCGCTTGGCGGTGTGGCAAACATTACAGGAACCGCACTCGGTGGCGCTGCGAATGTGACCGGTGCCGCACTCGGTGCGCCCAGATATGGCTATGATGACGACGATGTTCCGCCTCCGCGGCCGCAACGTCGTCACAAGCGCAGACACTATCAGACCGACAGCTATTGACAGTACGAGAGCGCGATTGAGGGCACCTCGATGCGGCGCTTTTTAAATCTCAGGTTCGTCGGCGATTTCCATCGGTCACATTGGGTTTTTATTTATTCATTGAAGCCACATCGGCAGAACCAAAATGCGGCTTGTCGTTCCGGTCGCGACCTGCTCCCAAAACTGGCGCTCAACCTCACGACGAAGCGATGGTGCGCCTGGCGAACGCATCGCTCCTCGCCGCGTCAACTGTTGCATCCACTTCGATGGACGACCCATGAAACACCTCCTGGATTAAGGTGTTGCGACGACCGGTTGAATCACTCAACCGGTCGCTTGAGTGATTCAACCGATCGAGTTAATGTAAAGACTGGTGTACGCGCGACGGCGTGCATGATCAGGCGGCAAGCGGTTGCTGAGCCGGTGCGCTTTCGATCACCGGGATGCCATCTTCGAAGGGAATGCCCTTCAGAAGCTGTTCGATTCTTTCGGTGCCGCGAATGCGACGCCACGACTGCTCGGCCGACTCCACAAGCTTGAACGCTATGCCGAGGAACGTTGCGCGCGACAGGCAATTTCGGGCGCGGCTCGTGCGATGGCGCACGGTGGCAAACGTCGACTCGATCGGATTGGTCGTTCTCAGGTGCTGCCAGTGTTCCGCCGGGAAGTCGTAGAACGCGAGCAGTTCATTGCGGTCCTTCGTGAGCTTCTCAACGGCCTTCGGATACTTGGCGCCATACGTCGCGACGAATCGCTCGAAGGCAACCAGTGCCTCGGCACGAGTGGCGGCATTCCAGATTTGCGCCAGGTCTGTTTTCGCACGGCCATGCTGCGCCTTCGGCAACGCGTTGAGCACGTTGCCGATCTTGTGGAGCCAGCAGCGTTGTTGCCTGGTCTGCGGGAACACTTCTTCGAGCGCGGCCCACAAGCCCATCGCGCCGTCACCCGCTGCCAGCAACGGGCCGGCCTGCAAGCCACGCGCCTTCAAATCAAGCAGCAGATCCCGCCAGGATGCCTTCGATTCCCGATAGCCGTCGGCGATCGCTACACGCTCCTTGCTGCCGTCGGGCTTCACGCCGATGCTCACCAGCAGGCATTGGCCGTCGCTGTCCTCACTGCGTGCGCCGGTCTGATGCCGTCGGCCCACCAATAGACCCAGCACGCTTGCTTCAGATCGCGCCTGTTCCACTGCTCAAACTCCTCGGCCCATTGCGCCTTAAGCCGCATCACGACGTTCGGCGAGAGCCCCTTGGCATCTTCGCCCACCAGCACGCTCAACGCCTCGCTCATGTTACCCGTCGAGACGCCGCGCAGATAGAGCCACGACAGCGCAGCCGACACCCGCGGCGAGCGGCGCACATACGGCGGCACGAGGCTCGAATTGAACTTCACGCCCGAGCCTGAGCGATCGCGCACCTTCGGCACTTTAACGGGCACCGCGCCGATGGCCGTGACGACCTCGCGCTCGGGCAGGTAGCTGTTACGCACGACCGCACGCCGGCCTTCCAGCGTCTTCACGTTCGAATACCGTTCGAGCAATGCTGCGAATTCCACCTCGATCGCCTGTTGGATGATTTGCCGCGCCTTGTTGGATCAGATCGTTCAGGCCCGGCAGCGCCTTGAATTCCGTCTCTGTTGCTTGACTGTTGTTCTCTTCGTGCGTACGTTTCGCCATGGTGGTGGAGCTCGGTCGCTGGTTTGTTACCCTGAGAAAGCAACATTCTGAGCCAACCGCCACCGCCTTCCTCATATTCCCCGCCTGCCGCCGTACACCAGATCCGAGATTAGCTCCCCAGGGGGTGCGGTAAGGTACGGAAGTACCTTACCGCACCCCCTTCGCGAAGTACGCAGTCGCCTTTCGAAGAATTTCGATATCTAGCTTTGCGCTGGCCAGTTTCTTACGCAGACGGCTGCTCTCGGCCTCCAGGTCGCTGACCGGACGACGACTTGAGCTCGGTGCACTCGACGCCGGCCCCGCTGCAGCCTGCGCACTGCCATCGCGCTGATCACGGCACCAGTTTCCCAGCGTCGCCACTGGCACGCCCAGCCTGCGAGCGGATTCATGCTGACCGACGCTCTCAGCGAGCCGCACCGCCTCAACCGTGAATTCCTTCGTGTACCGCCGTCTCGGTACCACGTTCTTCTCCATACAGGCAAAAAGTTATAAAACTTCTTGCTGTACGTGGAATCAAGGCGGGGTCATTTAGGCGCTGCTTTATGCGGGCGGGTATCAGTAATGAAGCCCGAATCTCAGTGTACTTACCACTCCTCGTTTGACAACATCTCGACGCTCAAAGTCTCGAAAGCAGTTGGCCGGTATCGCACAGCCGTTCAAGTGCTGCATAGACAGTCGGCGCGATGTGCGCGTCGATCCGGCGCATGTACGGACAGGTCAGCACTGCGATTGCATGACCCGACGACCCGAGGATCGGCACGCTCAGATCAGTCACGCCATAGGCCTGGCGGCTGTCCTGGCGCAGGTAGCCGGACTGCCGGATGGACTGGCATGCATACGCGAGTTCCTGCTCGTTCAGCGGCGCCTCGCCCTTGACCTTGCGATGCTCGGCCAACATGTGCGCGCGCTGCTCGGGGCCCTGGAACGACAGCATCACGCGCCCCGACGCCGTATCTGCGAGCGCGATACGGGAGCCTAGCCGCACGGATACACCCCACGTGCCGGGGCCGTCGACCTGCGCGATCACGAGCAGGTTGCCGCGGTCGTAGACGGTCAGATGGCACGACTGTTCGACCGCATCGGCGAAGCGTTGCATCGGCGGCAACGCATCGGCGATCAGCCGGTTCATCGGCGGATGCCGGTGCGCGAGCACGAACAGCTTGAGGCCGAGCGTGTAGCGATCGCCGCCGGTCGAACGCATCACGTAGCGGCGTGCGACGAGGCGCTCGAGCATCCGGTAGATCTCGCTCGCGTTGCGGCCGAGTTCCTTCGTGATTTCGGTGCGGGTGAGGCCTTCCTTCTGCTCGGACAGGAGTTCGAGAATGTCGAGTCCCTTGTCGAGCGCCGGGGCGCGATAGCGGTCGATCGCGTCGATCGAATCCGGCAGCTCGAAGTCGGATGGCAGGGCGCGGGTCGTTTGCATCGTCGGTGCGAGTGCCGGGATTTTCGTCGCTCGACTCATCGGGCCGGCAGGGTGACCGCGATGTCCACAGCCAGCGTTTCCGCGCCCGAATTCGACCGGATGCGGGTGACGGGCGCGGCGCTGCAAGCGTCGATGCCGGTCGCCAGCTTCACGTAGTGTTCGTCCGGGCAGAGGTTGTTCGCCGGATCGAAGCCGATCCATCCGAGCGGGCCGACGTAAACTTCAGCCCACGCATGATCAGCGGCTCCGGTTTCGTCATCGTCGCTGATCAGATAACCGGAAGCGAAGCGCGCGGGAAGGTCGAGCCGATGCGCCACGGCGATGAAGACATGCGCATGGTCGCGACATGTCCCGCCGGAACGGATCCATGCCGCTTCCGCATCGGTGGCGTCGTTGCCGTTCTCGAACCCCGATGCGAGGCGATCGTGCACGATGTCCATCAACTCGTGTAGTTGCAGCAGACGGTTCTGCGTGCTCTTCAGGGCCGACGCAAGTTCGATCAGCGAGTCTCCGGGGCGCGTGAGCGGCGATTCGCGCAGAAACAGCCACGGATTGATCCGATCGTCCGCGGAGCCCAGCACGCCGTCCTTGTTGTGCGTCGTCACTTCGCCGCGTGAAACGATGACGATCTCCTGGTCGTCGTTCGGGCGACGCACCAGGTCGACATGGTTTCCGAATCCGTCGATGTACGACAATTCCGGCTGCCTGTCGTTTGCGAGCAATTCCCAACGTCCGACCGTTTGGCCGGGATTCGACAACGGTCGCAGTCGAAGGCGCTGCAGTGCCTGCGGCAATGGCGCGTCGAAGGTATAACGCAGGGTGTGGGCGATTCCGATATGCATTGCGGTACTCAATCGAAATTGTAGGCCTGGGCGATGTCGAGCCCCAGTTGCTGATTGCGCCGAATGAATCCAGTCAGGAACTCGTGCAGGCCGTTCTTGAAGATGCGTTCGATCGTGCTGTCGGACAGCATCGTGAGCGTCTGCGCGGCGGTGTCGTGGCACGCGTGAGCGGTGCCATGCTCCTTCACGAGCAAGTTGAGGCTCGACATGACGCGCCCGTAGCAGTGGCGCAGCGAGCGCGGCATGCGGCCGTTCAGGAGCAGGTAGTCGGCGATGTTCATCGGCTTGTACTTCACGCCGTACACCCAGCGGTACGAGTTGTGCGCTTCGACCGACCGCAGGATTGATTCCCAGTGGTTGGTATCGAGGATCGTGCCGACGTGCGACACCGACGGCAGCAGCAGGTGGTACTTCACGTCGATGATCCGCGCGGTGTTGTCCGCGCGCTCGATGAATGCACCGATCTGCGCGAAATCGAAGATCTCGTTGCGCAGCATCGTGCTGTAGAAGCTGCCGAGGATCAGCGCGGTTTCGCGCTTCACTTCGTCGAGCACGGCCGGCAGCTCGCTCTCCGGCACCGGCTGCGCCAGCGCGCGGCGCAGCGCGAGCCACGCGCCGTTCACGCTTTCCCACGCCTCGCGCGTGAGCGCCGTGCGCACCATCCGCGCGTTCGAGCGCGCGGCCTCGATGCACGACAGCACGCTCGACGGGTTGTCGCGGTCGCGCAGCAGGTAGTCGGTCACCGTATCGGCCGCATACGCGTCGTATTTCTCCCGGTAGCCGTCGTCCGCGCCCGAGCTGACGAGCACCGACGACCATTCGGCCGGCGCGTCGGACGTGCGCGTGAGCGCCATCCGCAGCCCGGCATCGACGATGCGCGCGATGTTCTCCGCGCGCTCGATATAGCGGTACATCCAGTAGAGCCCGCTTGCAGTACGTCCCAGAAGCATCTCGTGTCCACTCCGTCTTCGTTCGGTTCGCGCGCCGGCTGCGGCGCGCGCGGTCGCATCCGGCTCAGTCGGCCAGCACCCAGGTGTCCTTGGTGCCGCCGCCCTGGCTCGAGTTGACGACCAGCGATCCCTCCTTCAGCGCCACGCGCGTCAGCCCGCCCGGCGTGATGCGGATCCGGTCCGACACCAGCACGAACGGCCGCAGGTCGACGTGGCGCGGCGCGAGGCCGGCGTCGGTGAGGATCGGCGTCGTGGACAGCGCGAGCGTCGGCTGCGCGATGTAGTTCGCCGGACGCGCGCGCAGCTTCGCGGAAAACGCCTCGAGCTCGGCCTTCGACGCGCACGGGCCGACCAGCATCCCGTAGCCGCCCGAGCCGTGCACTTCCTTCACGACCAGTTCGTCGAGATGGTCGAGCACGTACTTCAGGCTGTCGGCCTCGCCGCAGCGCCAGGTCGGCACGTTCTCCAGCAGCGCCTTGCGCCCCGTGTAGAACTCGACGATCTCCGGCATGTACGAGTAGATCGCCTTGTCGTCGGCGATGCCGGTGCCGGGCGCGTTCGCGATCGTGATGTTGCCGGCGCGGTACACGTCCATGATCCCCGCGACCCCGAGCACCGAATCGGGGCGGAACGTGAGCGGATCGAGGAACGCGTCGTCGACGCGGCGATACAGCACGTCGATCGGCTGGAAACCTTCGGTCGTGCGCATCGCGACGCGGCCGTCGATTACCTGCAGGTCGCTGCCTTCGACGAGATGCACGCCCATCTGGTCGGCGAGGAACGAATGTTCGTAGTACGCGGAGTTGTGAATGCCCGGCGTGAGCACGGCGACGGTCGGGTTGTCGGCGTTGCCGCCCGGCGGGCATACGGCCGCGAGCGACTGGCGCAGCATCTGCGGATAGGTTTCGACCGGGCGCACCTTCACCTGCTGGAACAGCTCCGGGAAGAGCTGCATCATCGTCTCGCGGTTTTCCAGCATGTACGACACGCCGGACGGCGTGCGCGCGTTGTCTTCCAGCACGTAGAACTCGTTTTCGCCGGTGCGCACGATGTCGACGCCGATGATGTGCGTGTAAACGTTGCCGGGCGGCCGGAAGTCGATCATCTCCGGGATGAACGCTTCGTTGTGCGCGATCAGGTGCTTGGGCACGATGCCCGCGCGCACGATTTCCTGGCGGTGGTAGATGTCGTCGAGGAAGGCGTTCAGCGCCATCACGCGCTGCTCGATGCCGAGCGAGAGGCGGCTCCATTCGGCGCCCGAGATGATGCGCGGGACGATGTCGAACGGAATCAGCCGCTCGGCGGCCTCCGCGTCGCCGTAGACGGCGAACGTGATGCCCGCCTTGCGGAACACGCCTTCCGCGTCGTGGGCTTTCTGGGCGAGGCTCGCGGGATTCTGCGTGTCGAGCCATGCCTTGACTCGCGAGTAGGGCGGGCGAACCTGATCGCCCGCAAGCATTTCGTCAAATGGTGCCATGGAGTTCTTCTCTTTTGGTTGGGTGCGGTTGCCGACGTCAGGCCGGGGGGGAGCACACCCTAATTACGCGTTGCTTTAGTTGTCACCGTTCTCGAGCACGTTCTGCGTGAGCGTGACCGACGGAATCGTCGGCTTGAGCAATGCGCGGTGCGCGCGGCTGCTCAGCCACTTCCAGCCGGCCACGAGCAACAGTGCGACCAGCGGGATCGACGCGATCGTCCACGTGCCGTTCGGGTAGTCGAATGCCATCAGGACCAGCACGCCGAGCAGGAACAGCAGCGTGAGCCACGATGTGACGGGTGCGCCCGGCATCCTGAACGACACGTCGTCCACCTCGCCGCGCCTGACCGCCGCGCGAAACTTCATCTGGCACACGACGATGAAGCCCCACGTGCTGATGATGCCGAGCGACGCGATGTTCAGCACGATTTCGAATACGCTCGACGGCACGAGATAGTTGAGCAACACGCCGACCACGTAGATCGCGACCGTCACGAGAATGCCTGCGTACGGCACGGATTGCGCGCTCATCCGCGCAAGGATCGCGGGCGCCGAGCCGCCCATCGACAGCGAACGCAACACGCGCCCGGTCGAATACAGGCCCGAGTTGAGGCTTGACAGCGCTGCGGTCAGCACCACCAGGTTCATCATCGAACCGATGCTCGGCACGCCGAGCGCGCCGAAGAACGTGACGAACGGGCTCTGGCCTGCCTTGTATGCGCTCCAGGGCAGCAGGCAGACCAGCAGCACGACCGATGCGACGTAGAAGATCGCGATGCGCCAGATCACGTTGTTGATCGCGCGCGGCAGCACCTTGCGCGCATCCTTGCATTCGCCGGCAGCCGTGCCGACCAGTTCGACGCCCGCGAACGCGAACACCACGCCCTGCACCAGCACCAGCGCTGGCATCAGTCCGTGCGGAAAGAATCCGCCGTTGTCGGTGATCAGATGCATGCCGGTGTCGTGGTCGGCCACCGGCACGCCCGTGCCGAGGATTACGGAGCCGATCATGAGAAACAGCACGATCGCGGCGACCTTGATCAGCGCGAACCAGAACTCCATCTCGGCAAACCACTTCACGCCGATCAGGTTCATCGTCGCGACGATGCAGAGCGCGACGAGCGCGAACACCCATTGCGGCACGGCCGCGAACGGCGCCCAGTAATGCATGTACAGCGCGACGGCGGTGATGTCGACGATGCCGGTCATCGCCCAGTTCAGGAAGTACATCCAGCCTGCGACGAACGACGCCCTCTCGCCGAGGAATTCGCGCGCGTACGACACGAAACTGCCGCTGCTGGGGCGATGCATCACGAGTTCGCCGAGCGCGCGCAGGATCAGGAACGAGAACGCGCCGCATACCAGGTAGACGATCGCGAGCGACGGTCCGGCGGCCTGCAGACGGCCGCCGGCGCCGAGGAACAGACCGGTGCCGATGGCCCCGCCGATCGCGATCATCTGCACCTGTCGATTGCCGAGGGTCTTGTGATAGCCGGCTTCGTGCGATTCGAGCCAGTTGCGTTTGTCGGTCTCGCGGGTTGTCGACGGGGTGGGAATCGATGCCATGGCTGCATCCTCGTGCACGAATGTGATTGGATTCATCCCGGTCGCGAGACGACCGGAACCACCGGTACCGGAGAAATAGGGGTGCGGAATCAAGCCTGGTCATCCTGATCGTGCGTCGCCGGGCGCGGCGAGGTACGGTACGTCGTGAACGTATTCAGCCGTAATTCGGATCACAAACGGAATGCAAATTTCGACTGGGCCTGGTCGAATCCGTGCATACGGGGCTGGCCATCACGCGCACATCGAGCCGGTTGCCTGCCGGCGCGTGAACAGATTGGTTAATTTGGTGCGCCGGCGCGCGCAGCGAATGGGCAACCGCCACGGCCGGTGCCGGGTCGTGCACCGAAATGAGGAATGCTGTTCGCCAGGCACTCCGTCCGGTGCCGGCGGGGCTGGCTTCGCCCGGCGATGGCCCGGTTCTTGCTGAAATGGCTCGGGCCGCGCAACGGTTGCGCGCTGCCCGGCGACAAACCAGACAAGGAAGAACCACTGTGAGCCCGACGACTCGACCGTTTCCCCGACGCACCTGGCTGGCTGCGCTGATCGCAGCACCCGCGATGGCGCTGTTCGCTGCTGCCCCGGCGCATGCCGACGCGCTCGACACCATCGCTAAAAACGGCGCGCTGCGCGTGGCGGTGCCCGAAGACTATCCGCCGTTCGGCTCGGTCGGCACGGACATGCAGCCGCAGGGCTACGACATCGACATGGCCGAGCTGCTCGCCAAATCGCTCGGCGTGAAGCTGAAGCTTGTGCCCGTGAACAGCGCGAACCGGATTCCGTACCTGACGACCAACAAGGTCGACATGGTGATCTCGTCGCTCGGCAAGACGCCCGAGCGCGAGAAGGTAATAGACTTCTCGACCGCGTACGCGCCGTACTTCCAGGGCGTGTTCGGGCCGGCTGACGTGAAGGTGAGTGGGCCCGCCGACCTGACCGGCAAGACGGTCGGCGCCACGCGCGGCGCGCTCGAGGAGATCGCGCTAACGCAGCTTGCGCCGAACGCGACGATCAAGCGCTTCGAGGACAACAACGCGACGATCCAGGCGTTCCTGTCGGGGCAAGTGCAGCTGATCGCCGCCGGCAACATCGTCGCGGCGGCGATTCTCGCGAAGAATCCTCCGCGCCGGCCCGAGGTCAAGTTCGTGATCAAGAATTCGCCGTGCTTCGTCGGCGTCAACAAGAACGAGCCGCGCCTGCTCGCGAAGATCGACGATGCGATCACGCATGCGAAGCAGGACGGCACGCTGGGCGCGATGTCGCGGAAATGGCTCGGCCAGCCGTTGCCGGCGGGGCTGTGAGGGACCGCCGTGTCGCCTGATGCACCGCCGTGGCCGGCAGCGCCGGTCCGGCGGGTGTCGTTGTCCGAACCTGAACTTACTCAATCGTCATGAGCTACCAGCTTCAATTCGGCGATCTCGCCGAATACGCCGGCGTGTTCGCGAGCGGCGCGGCGATCACGCTCGCGCTGACCGCGGTCGCGACCGTCCTCGGCGTGGCGATCGGCGTGCTCGGCGCGGCCGCGTACAGCGTCGACGCGCCGGTGGTCGTGCGGCTGCGCCCGCTGATCGGCGCGTACGTCGAGGCGATCCGCAATACGCCGTTCGTCGTCCAGCTATTCTTCATCTTCTTCGGATTGCCCGCGCTCGGCGTGCACATCGACGAATACACGGCCGCGATTCTCGCGATGACGCTCAATCTCGGCGCGTACTCGGTCGAGATCGTGCGCGCGGGCGTCGCCGCCGTCCCGAACGGGCATCTCGAGGCGGCGTCCGCGCTTGCGATGTCGCGCGCACAGATGCTGCGCCACGTCGTGCTGCCGCAGGCGCTCGCCAAGGTGTTTCCCGCGCTCTCGAGCCAGATCGTGATCACGATGCTCGGTTCGGCGGTCGTGTCGCAGGTCTCGGTGGCCGACCTGACCTATGCGGCGGGCTACATTCAATCGCGCAACTTCCGCGCATTCGAGACGTATTTCGTCATCACGCTCGCGTACCTGGCGATGGCGCTGCTGCTGCGCGGCGCACTCGGTTCGATGGGGCGCCGCCTGTTCTCCCGTCGTGTGCGAGGTGTGCGATGATCGATTTCACGTTCGGGCAGATTCTCGCCAACCTGCTGCTGGCCGCGCGCTGGACGATCGTGCTGTCGATCGTGTCGTTCCTGTCCGGCGGCCTCGTCGGCCTCGGGGTGCTCGTGATGCGCGTGTCGGGTTCGCCGGTGTTGCGCGGCAGTGCGAAGCTGTACATCGAGGTATTCCAGGGCACCCCGTTGCTGATGCAGCTGTTCATCGTGTTCTTCGGCCTGCCGCTCGTCGGGCTCGACGTACCGCCGTGGGTCGCGGCCACGGCCGGGCTCACGTTCTTTACCAGTGCGTACCTCGCCGAAATCTGGCGCGGCTGTGTCGAGGCGGTGCCGAAAGGGCAGTGGGAGGCCTCGGCGAGCCTGGCCATGAGTTATGTCGAGCAGTTGCGTCACGTGATCCTTCCGCAGGCCGCACGCATCGCGATCGCGCCGACGGTCGGCTTCGGCGTGCAGGCCGTGAAGGATACGGCGCTGGTGTCGGTCATCGGCTTCACCGAGCTGACCAAGGTCGGCATCGCGATCTCGAACGCGACGTTCCGGCCGTTCGTCGTGTACGGGCTCGTCGCGCTGATCTATTTCGCGCTCTGTTACCCGCTTACCCGTTATGCACGCACGTTGCAAAGGAGATGGCATGCCGCTCGTTGAAACCCGTGGTCTCGAAAAGAACTTCGGTACCCATCATGTGCTCAAGGGCATCGATTTCTCCGTCGAGCGCGGGCAGGTCGTCTCGATCATCGGCCGCAGCGGCTCCGGCAAGAGCACGCTGCTGCGCACGCTCAACGGGCTCGAGAGCATCGACGCGGGCACGATCTCCGTCGACGGCGAGCGTGTCGATGCGCGGCACGCCGACCTGCGCGCGCTGCGGCTCAAGGTCGGGATGGTGTTCCAGCAGTACAACCTGTTCCCGCACCTGAGCGCCGGACAGAACGTGATGCTCGCGCAATCGGTCGTGAAGAAGGCGCATCGCCAGCAGGCACGCGCGATCGCGGAATTGATGCTCGAGCGCGTCGGCCTTGGCGACAAGTTCGACGCGTTTCCGGAACAGCTGTCGGGGGGCCAGCAGCAGCGTGTCGCGATCGCGCGTGCGCTCGCGATGAAGCCGAGCGTGCTGCTGTGCGACGAAATCACGTCGGCGCTCGATCCCGAGCTGGTCGGCGAGGTGCTGGGCGTCGTCGAGCAACTCGCACGCGAGGACATGACGGTGATCATGGTCACGCACGAGATGAGCTTCGCACGGGCGGTGAGCGACAGGATCGTGTTCATGCACCAGGGCAGAGTGTGGGAAACCGGGACGGCCGAAGAGATCTTCGAGCAGCCGCAGACCGTGGAGTTGACGCGGTTTCTGGCCAGCGTCCGGAATCCGGAAGCCGTCGCGCGCTGATGCGTCGAGCGACACGTGCCCGCTGCCGGGCCGGTATGGGCGGCGGGGACGAGGCCGGGGTCCTTGTACATCCAGTTCGTTCCGGCCCGGCACGGATTCGCTCAGGCCCGCCCTGGCACAGGTACTTGATCGACAGGTAATCGTCGAGACCGTAGCGCGAGCCTTCGCGGCTGTAGCCCGATTCCTTCACCCCGCCGAACGGCGCGGCCTCGCTCGCGAGCGCGCCTTCGTTGATCCCGACGATGCCCGTTTCAAGCCGCGTCGAAACGCGCGCGATCCGGCGCACGTCCTGCGTATAGAGATACGCGGCGAGCCCGAACGGCGTATCGTTTGCAGCGCCGACGGCTTCGTCCTCGGTATCGAAACGGAACAACGCTGCGATCGGGCCGAACGTTTCCTCGCAGGTCAACTGCATGTCGGCGGTGGCGTCGGCGAGTACCGTCGGCGCGTAATAGTTGGGGCCGAGTTCGGCCAGACGCTTGCCGCCGGCGAGCACACGCGCGCCGCGTTCGATGGCGTCGCCGACGTCGCGGAGATCCATCGCAGTGGTTACCTCGGTCGGGCAGATGTTGCCGGATTCGGCATACCGCTAGTATGCCGACGGATGCGCGGCACGTCGTGGTTCGGCGAGGCGCAGTCCGCCGAGTCGCACGTCGCGCGCTGCTGAGAATTTCTCGCCGATCGCACAATTTATTTCTCGTCACGCACGGGCATCTCAACGCCTAACCTTGGCGGGCCTCGCCGGCATGCGCCGGCCGGGCGGAGATCCTATCCGTTCAATACGAGAAATTTCATGAAAAGAAGACTGATTCTGTCCGCCGTCGCGCTCGGCTCGGCCGGCGCGGCCAACCACGCGTGCGCGCAAAGCTCGGTCACGCTGTACGGCGTGATAGACGACGCGATCCAGTACACGCACAACGTCGCGGGCAAGAGCACGAAGCTCGGCCTGACCTCGGGCGTGATGTCCGGCAGCCGCTGGGGCCTGCTCGGCTCGGAAGACCTCGGCGGTGGCCTCAAGGCCGTGTTCCGCCTCGAGAACGGCTTCAACGTGAACACCGGCGTGCTGAACCAAGGCGGCCGCGAGTTCGGCCGCCAGGCGTACGTCGGCGTCGCGTCGGCGCGCTGGGGCACGGTCACGCTCGGCCGCCAGTACGACGCGCTGCGCGATCTCGTGCAGCCGGTGCAGGGCGACAACTATCTGGAGTACTTTACGTCGCCGGGCGACGTCGACGACGCGGACAACAGCCTGCGCTTCAACAACACCGTGAAGTGGACGAGCCCCGTCTGGTCGGGCCTGCAGGCCGTCGCGACCTATTCGTTCGGCGGCGTCGCGGGATCGGTGGCCTCGGGCCAGTCGTATAGCGGCGCGCTCGCGTACAACGCGGGGCCATTCGGCGCCGCGGCGGGCTACATGCACATCGACAACGGCAGCGCGTCGCTGTCGACGCGTGGCATGTCGAGTTCGGATAGCATCTTCGCGACGTCGGTGAACAAGGCCTACGCGTCCGCGCGTTCGATCAACATCCTGCGCGCCGGCGCGAAATACGCGGTCGGCCCGGTGACGCTCGGCGGCTATTACAGCTTCTCCGAATACGTGGCTGACGCCAGCTCGGCATTCAAGGGCAGCGAGCGCTACAACAACGGGTCGGTGTACGCGCTGTGGCAAGTGTCGGCGCCGCTCGTCGCCGAGGTCGGCTACAACTACCTGAAATCGAGCGGCAATTCGTCGGCGACCTATCACCAGGTGACGGCGGCCGTCGACTATGCGCTCAGCAAGCGCACCGATCTGTACGCATCGGTCGGCTACGGCCACGCATCGGGCTCGAACGGCACGGGCGACGCGCAGGCCGTCATCGGGCCGTCGGACATCGATTCGGGCAAGCGCACGCAGGAGCTGGCGCTGGTTGGCATCCGGCATCGCTTCTGACCGCCGGCGGGACCCTCGGGCCCCGCCGCAGTTCAACGCGCGGCCGTCACGCGAGGTGCGCGTGGAGCCACGACGTGAATGCGGTCACGAGCGGCGTGTCGGCCAGCTCGTGGCGCGCAACGACGTAGTACGCATACCGCGCGGGCACTGCCGCGCTGAACGGCCGCACGAGCGTGCCGTCAATCAGGTCGTCGCGCACGGAGAGGCTGTCGCCGAGCGCGACACCTTGCCCGCGCGCGGCGGCCTCGACGCCGATGTGCGCATTGCCGATCTCGAGGATGCGGATGTTCGGCAGCTTGTCGGCCTTCGCTTCCGCGAGCCACCGCATCCACGAGCCCGAATGCTCGCAGAACAGCGGGCGTCCCGAGAGATCCTGCATTTTGCGGATCGCGTCGGGCCCGTTCATCAACGCCGGGCTCACGACCGGAAACAGTGCCGGATGCGACAGCAGCTCGACGCGCCGGTTGCGCCAGTTGCCCTCCCCATAGCGGATGCACACGTCGACGTGTTGCGAGTAGACCTCGCGATCGTCGTTCGACGGAATCACCTTCAGATGAATACCCGGATAGCGTTCGAGGAAATCGCCGATACGCCGCGCGAGCCAGCGCGATGTGAGCGACAGCGGCGTCGACACGACGAGATTGCCGACGGCGGCCGGCGAGTCGAGCCGCACGGCCGCATTCGCGATCAGGTCGAACGCCCGCCCGACCGGCTCGAGCAGCGCTTCGCCCTCGGGTGTGAGCTTCACGCGCGCCTTCGATCGGACGAATAGTGCAACGCCGAGCGTGCTTTCGAGAATACGGATCTGGTGGCTGACCGCGCTTGCGGTCACGTGCAGTTCATCGGCAGCGGCCGACACGCTGCCGCGACGGGCGGCGGCTTCGAATGCGCGAAGCGGGTTCAGTGGAGGCAGGCGGTTGCGCATCGGGGGCAGTGGCTGAAGATATTGAGAAAAACTCAATTTAAGTCGATTCAATTTCTCGCTACAACAAAAAAAATTGAATGCCTACAGTGGGACCAATCCAACTGAAACGAGGTTGACCGCGATGAGCATCACCGAACCGATCGAACGCCTGTGGGGCGGCCGCTTCCAGTCGAAACCGTCCGACGCGCTGCAGGCGCTCTCTCGTTCCGATCCCAGTTTCTTCCGTCTTGCGCCGTACGATCTGGCTGGCTCGCGCGCTCATGCACGGGAGCTGACACGTGCAGGCATCCTGAACGACAGCGAACTCGCGCAGTTGCTTGCGGCAATGGACGCGATCGAGCGCGATTTCGCGACCGGCGAGCTTTCGCCGTCGCTGGCCGACGAGGACGTGCACACGTTCCTCGAGCGCGTGCTTACGCAGCGCCTGCCGGCGCTTGGTGGCAAGCTGCGCGCCGGGCGTTCGCGCAACGACCAGGCCGCGAACGACTTGCGCCTGTACCTGCGCGACAAGTCGCGCCAGCTCGTGCGCGGCGTGCTCGACTTGCAGGACGCGCTGGTCGGGCAGGCGAGCCGGCACGTCGAGACTGTCACGGCGGGCTTCACGCACTTGCAGCCGGCGCAGCCGATCGTGTTCGGGCACCAGTTGCTCGCACACGCGCAGGCGCTGTACCGCGACGTCGACCGCCTGGTCGACTGGGATCGCCGCACCGCGCGCTCGCCGCTCGGCGCCGCCGCGCTCGCGGGCTCGGCGATCTGTGTGCGGCCGGAGCTGTCCGCCGCGGAGCTCGGCTACGACGCACCGTGCGAGAACTCGATCGATGCGGTGGCGTCACGCGATCACGTCGCCGAATTCGTGTTCGCGACGAGCATGCTCACGGTGAACCTGTCCCGCCTGTCGGAAGAAGTCATCCTGTGGACGTCGCGGCAATTCCGCTGGGTGGCGCTCGACGACGGCTACGCGACGGGCAGCTCGATCATGCCGCAGAAGAAGAACCCGGATATCGCAGAACTCACGCGCGGAAAGGCGGGGCGGCTGATCGGCAACCTCGCGGGCCTGCTCGCGACGCTCAAGTCGCTGCCGCTCGCGTACAACCGCGATCTCGCGGAAGACAAGATCGCCGCGTTCGACTCGATCGATACGCTCGAGCTCGTGCTGCCCGCGATGGCCGGGATGATCCGCACGATGCGCGTGAACGTCGACGAAATGCGCCGCCAGGCGCCGCTCGGCTTCACGCTCGCGACCGAGGTCGCGGACTGGCTCGCGGTGACGGGTGTGCGGTTCAGCGAAGCGCACGAGATCACGGGCGAGTTGGTGCGCGCGTGCGAGCGCGACGGCATCGAGCTGGCCGACGCGAGCGCCGAGCTGTTGCAGTCGATCGACGTGCGCCTTGCGCCCGGGATGCGCGCGCGCGTCACGCTCGACGCGGCTGTTGCCGCGCGCAGCGGCACGGGTGGCACGTCGCCGGTGCGCGTGCAGGAACAGATCGTGCGCCTGAACCGCGCGCTCGAACGCCAGGCCGCGTGGGCCGCCGATTACCGGGGGCCGTCATGCTGAGCGCTTCCGATTCGCGCCGTCCCGCCGGCGCCCCCGCACCGGGCATCGACGCAGACGATGCCGCCGGCCTCGAACGCGTGCGCCGGCGCTACTGGGGCCGCTACGCGGCGTCCATCGCGATCGCCGCGGTGCTCGCGTACGTGGTGGCTGCGTTCGCGCACGGCCAGATCGAATGGCGGGTGGTCGGCCAGTTCCTGACCGCGCGCGCGATCCTCACCGGGCTCGGCAACACGATCGTGATGACGATCCTCGCGATGACGTTCGGCGTCGTGCTCGGCGTCGTCACCGCGGTGATTCGGCTGTCGTCGAACCCGGTGCTCGGCGCGGTCGCGCAGGGCTACATCTGGCTGTTCCGCGGCACGCCGGTGATCCTGCAGTTGCTGCTGTGGTTCAACCTTGCGCTGGTGTTTCCGACGCTCGGCATCCCGGGCCTCGCCGAATACCGGACCGTCGACGTGATGACACCGTTCCTCGCGGCGGTGCTCGGGCTCGGCATCAACCAGGGCGCCTATACGTCGGAAGTCGTGCGCGCGGGTTTGCTGTCGGTCGACACGGGCCAGTACGAAGCGGCGAAGTCGATCGGCATGGCGCGCCTGCAGGCGCTGCGCCGGATCATCCTGCCGCAGGCGATGCGCGTGATCGTGCCGCCGATCGGCAACGAGCTGATCGGCATGGTGAAGCTGACGTCGCTCGCAAGCGTCGTGCAGTACGCGGAGATGCTGCACAACGCGCAGAACATCTACTACGCGAACGCACGCGTGATCGAGCTGCTGATCGTCGCGGGCATCTGGTATCTCGCCGTCGTCACGGTGCTGTCGTTTGGGCAGGCACGCGTCGAACGGCATTTCGCACGCGGCGCAGGCCGCGGGGCGGGCCGGAAATGAACGACACGACCCTCAATCATCAGGAGAGCGTGATGACAAACGCGGTGGTTCGCGCCGTCCACGTGCGCAAGTCTTACGGCGATTTCCAGGCGCTGCACGGCATCTCGCTCGACGTCGCGCAGGGCGAGGTGCTCTGCATCATCGGGCCGTCGGGGTCGGGCAAGAGCACGTTCCTGCGCTGCATCAACCAGCTCGAGACGATCTGCGCGGGCGCGCTGTGGGTGAACGGCGAGCTGGCCGGCTATCGCCGCGCCGGCAACCGGCTCCACGAGTTGTCGGAGCGCCAGATCGCGCGCCAGCGGCTGTCGACCAGCATGGTGTTCCAGCGCTTCAACCTGTTCCCGCACAAGACGGCACTCGAAAACGTGATCGAAGGCCCGGTGCAGGTGCTGAAGCGGCGCCGCGCACAAGCGGAGGAAGAGGCGCGCGCGCTGCTCGCGCGGGTCGGGCTCGCGCACAAGTGCGACGCGTTCCCGGTCGAGCTGTCGGGCGGCCAGCAGCAGCGCGTCGCGATTGCGCGGGCGCTCGCGATGCATCCGCAATTGATCCTGTTCGACGAACCGACGTCCGCGCTCGACCCCGAACTCGTCGGCGAAGTGCTGGCCGTGATGCGCGATCTTGCGAGGAGCGGGATGACGATGATCGTCGTCACGCACGAGCTTGGTTTCGCACGGGAAGTGGCCGACCGCGTCGTGTTCATGGACGGCGGCCGGATCGTCGAGAGCGGGCCGCCCGAGCGCGTGCTGTCGGCGCCGATGCATGCGCGCACGCGCGAGTTCATCTCGGCCGTGATTGCATGACCGGGCGCCGCGCGTCGCCGTGGCGCCCATACGTAGTTCTTTCCGTCAACGATCGATTCACACAACGACAAGGCAACACCCCATGAACGCATCCTTCCTGACCCGCACCCTGGCCGCTGCCGCATTCGGCGCCGTCGCGCTGCACGCATCGCTCGCGGCCGCGCAGTCCGCGCCGGCCGCGCCGAAGCGCACGCTGAACGTCGCGATCGTGCCGAACTATCCGCCGTTCGAGTACAAGGATCCGGCGACCGACAAGCTCGCGGGTTTCGACGTCGATCTGGGCGAAGCGCTTGCCGCGAAGATGGGGGTGAAACTGAACTGGGTCGAGACGAGCTTCGACCAGATGATGAGTTCGGTTGCGACGCAGCGCGTCGACATGATCATGTCCGGGATGACCGACATGCCGACGCGCCGCGAGGTGTTGACGTTCGTCGACTACATCGAGACGGGCCCGCAGTTCTACACGCTGAAGGCGCGCGCCGGCGAGTTCGCGCAGATGAGCGCGCTGTGCGGCAAGCGCGTCGGCTCCAGCCGGCGCACGTCGTTTCCCGACAACACGGCCGCGTGGAGCGAGGAGAACTGCGTGAAGGCCGGCAAGCCCGCGATCGTCGTGGTCGGTACCGACGGCTCGTCGGATGCGCGGATGCAGCTGCGCCAGAACCGCATCGATGCGGCCGTGCAGGGGGGCGAGACGCTGCCGTATCAGAATAGCCTCGAACAGAACGCGTATGCACCGGTCGGCAAGCCGTTCCTGTCGCAATACACGGGCATCGGCGTCGCGAAGACCAATGCCGCGCTGACGGGGGCGCTGACGACGGCGTTCAACCAGGCGATCGCGGACGGCTCGTACCAGAAGCTGCTTGCGAAATGGGGGCTGCAGGAGCACGCGGTGCCGAAGGCGCTCGTCAACGGCGCGCACTGAGCCTGCGATGACGGACGCCACACCCCGGTGGCCGGACGCGAAGCGCGCATGCGTCGCGCTCGCGTTCGATCTCGATGGCCCGACCGGCGACGCGATGCTGAGCGGCGCGATCTGGCACAACCCCGCGTACTTCACGCTCGGCAGTTACGGGCCGTGGCGTGCGCTTGGGCGGCTGCTCGACATGCTCGCGTCGTTTGGCCTGCCCGCGACGTTCTTCGTGCCCGCGTGGGTCGCGCGGACCTGGCCCGCGCAATGCGCGGCAATCGTCGAGCGCGGCCACGAAATCGGTTACCACGGCTACCGGCACGAAGCGTTCTGGACGCTCGAGCCCGAGCGGCAGCGCGAGATCATGACGCAGTCGGCCGACGTCTTCGCGCGCACGCTCGGAGTGAGGCCGGTCGGGTTCCGCACGCCGTCCGGCGACTGGAGCGACGCGACGGTCGCAGTGCTGCGCGAAGCGGGCGTGCGCTATTCGAGCTCGATGCGCAGCGACGACCGTCCGTACCTGCTGCGCGGCGCGGACGGCGAGCCGCCGCTTGTCGAGATTCCCGGTCGCTGGGAGACCGACGATTACGCGTCGCTTGCGTATCACCGCAACCCCGACTATCCGGCCGGACTCGACCGGATCGCCGGCTACGATGCGACACTCGACAACTGGACGCGCGAATTCGACGGCGTCTATCGCGAAGGGTTGTGCCTGACGACGCTGCTTCATCCGAAAGTCTGCGGCAAGCCGGGGCGCATCGCGCTGCTGGAGGCCTGGCTCGGCCACATGTGCGCGCAGGATGGCGTGTGGTTCGCGCGCTGCCGCGACGTGGCCGACTGGTGGCTCGAGCAACACGCGCGAGGCAGGCCCCCCACGCAACGGAGCGGCATGTGAAGACATCTTGCACCTGGCCGGACGGCGCGCGATGCGCGGTCGCGATCACGGTCGACTTCAACGACGTTCACGGCATCCAGACGCGCGAACCACGCATCGTCGGCCGTGAAAAATCGCTATCGGTATGGCGCTACGGCGCGACGCGCGGCGTCGACCGGCTGCTCGCGGCGTTCGACGAATTCGGCGTGCCGACGAGCTGGTTCGTGCCGGGGCGCGTCGCGCAGACGCATGGTGATGCAGTGCGTGCGATTGCAGCCGCCGGGCACGAACTCGGCGTGAGCGGTTTTCGCTGCGAGGATTTCGACGCACTGCCGCTTGCCGCGCAGATCGATGCGTGCCGCGCCGGGCGGGCGGCGCTCGCGGACGCCACCGGCTGCCGCGTGGAGGGCTTTCGCTCGTTCACGGGCAACTGGGCCGACGGCTTTGCGGACTTTCTCGTGGCGGAAGGCTTCACGTGGTCGTCGTCGTGGCGCGGCGACGATGTGCCGTACCTGCATCCGCGCGGCGACCGGCGCACGGACGGCCTGCGGCTCGTCGAGCTGCCGTTGCACTACGAACTCGAGGACGCGCCGTACTTCGAATTCAACCTGTCGCCGCCCGTGCCGGCCGGTCAGCCGCGCATCGCCGCGTACCGTGACGTGCTCGACAACTGGCGGAGCGACGTCGATGGGTTTCGGCGCTTCGGGCTGTGCTGCGTGCTGCGCCTGCATCCCGAGATCATCGGCACGGCGGGGCGCATCGACCTGCTGCGTGCGTTGCTGGCCCACCTGCGCGATGCCGGTGATGTCTGGTTTGCGACCGGGCGCGACGTCGCACGCTGGTGGTGCGAGCACGTGAGCGCCAATGAGCCCGACCATCCGGTCGACGTGTTTGCACGTTGCGTCGCGGAGGAGTCGGCGCGATGACGATGGATAGCGAAACGCGCGCCACGCGGCTCGCGACGTTCGTCGCGCAGACGCCCGCCGCCGCGGTGCCCGACGATGTCGTCACGAAAACCACGCGGCACGTGCTCGATACGTTCGGTGCCGCACTGGCCGGCACGTCGGCCGTCGAGACGCGCAGCGCACGCGCGCTGACCGGCGCCGTCGCGCGCGGCGGCGCGTCGCTGTGGGGCACGCCGCG
>NZ_QOBB01000030.1:0-51390 GCF_024704855.1 Burkholderia sp. HAN2018
GTGCGGCGGCGGCCGCACCGGGCTGTGGACGCAAAGATGCTGCTTTCATCGATATATCCCCGTATTGATCACGCGGCCGGAAAGGTCGGTCCCGGCGTACCCGCGATGGCTGGCCATGCCGCGCGTCCTGCGCCCGCACGGCGGATAGCCGGTGCCGGGCGCGGCGCGCCTGTTGTCATTGGGTCGTTCTACGGCCGCCACCGCCGTTTCTTGAGTCCGGTAAACCACGCACCGGCCCCGGGCGCCCGCCCCGCTTGCGGGCGAGCGTGCCGCCAGCGTTATACCCGGCCAAAAAAGCGGGCATCGATCGATCCGTCGGATGAATGTCCGATTCACGATAAAACTTGTCCGGACATTCCTGATACGCCACATTACACTTCTTTGACGCAGCAACGATTCAAGACGCGCCGATCCCCAGCAGAGCGCGCCCGCCACCTCAACTCGTTCAGCTCTCACATGGAAACCAGCCTCGACACCGGCTCCGCCGGCGCAGCCGCCACCCAGCCTTCCGCGCCACCCGTCGCCCGCACCGTCTACCCGGTGCTCGGCGCGATCAGCTTCTCGCACATGCTCAACGACATGATCCAGTCGTTGATCCTCGCGATCTACCCGATGCTCAAGAGCCAGTTCGCGCTGTCGTTCGCGCAGATCGGCCTGATCACGCTCACCTACCAGATCACCGCGTCGCTGCTGCAGCCGCTCGTCGGCCTCTATACCGACAAGCGTCCGAAACCGTATTCGCTGCCGGTCGGCATGGGTTTCACGCTCGCCGGGCTGCTGCTGATGTCGGTCGCGCCGAATTTCCCGATGCTGCTGGTGGCCGCGGCGCTCGTCGGCTGCGGCTCGTCGGTGTTCCATCCCGAATCGTCGCGCGTCGCGCGGATGGCGTCGGGCGGCCAGCACGGGCTTGCGCAGTCGGTGTTCCAGGTCGGCGGCAACGCGGGCTCCGCGCTCGGGCCGCTGCTCGCCGCGCTCGTGATCATTCCGCACGGCCAGCACAGCATCGCGTGGTTCTCGGCAGCCGCGCTCGTCGCGATGATCGTGCTCACGCAGATCGGCCACTGGTACAAGAAGCATCCGTCGATGAAGAAGAAGGCCGCGGCGGCCGGCCACCCGACGCTGTCGCGCGGCCGCGTGATGGGCGCGATCGGCGTGCTGGTGCTGCTCGTGTTCTCGAAGTATTTCTACCTGGCGAGCATCAACAGCTATTTCACGTTCTACCTGATCGACAAGTTCCACCTGTCGGTGCAGGCCGCGCAGATCCACCTGTTCGTGTTCCTCGCGGCCGTGGCGGCGGGCACGCTGATCGGCGGGCCGGTGGGCGACCGGATCGGCCGCAAGTACGTGATCTGGGTATCGATCCTCGGCGTCGCGCCGTTCACGCTGCTGCTGCCGTACGCGAACCTGTTCTGGACCAGCGTGCTGACCGTGATCATCGGCATCGTGCTCGCGTCGGCGTTCGCCGCGATCCTGGTCTACGCGACGGAACTGATGCCCGGCAAGGTCGGGATGGTCGCGGGCCTGTTCTTCGGCTTCGCGTTCGGCCTCGGCGGTGTCGGCGCGGCCGTGCTCGGCCAGCTCGCCGACGCGACGAGCATCACGTTCGTCTACAAGGTGTGCTCGTTCCTGCCGCTGATCGGCGTGCTGACGGTGTTCCTGCCGAACCTCGAAAGCAGCCGGCGCAAGAAGGCGTGAAAAAACGGCCGCGGCGCGCCTGCCGGCGCCGCGGCCGTGATGCTCCGATCGACGGGATCGACGGCGGCTTCAGGCCGCCGTCGTCGCATGCAGCGTCAGGAAACGCTTGAGGATGCCGGACGAATAGCTGCTCGCGATCGCCGACAGGAAGTGCGAGAACGACTGCGTCGCGTGATCGTCGGCCGTATCGGAGATCGTGCGCACGAGCGCGAACGGCACGTCGTGCTCCGCGCACACCTGCGCGATCGCGGCCCCTTCCATTTCGACCGCGAGCGCATCCGGCAGCGCGTCGCGCAGCGCGACGACCTCGCGCTCGCTCGACACGAAGCGGTCGCCGCTGATGACGAGCCCCGCGTGCAGCGTCGCGCCGGCCAGGCTGAAGCGTGCGGCGAACTGCGCACCCTCTTCCGCGACGAATTGCGTGCACGCGGCCCGCAGGCGCGCGGTCAGTGCGGCGTCGGTCGCGAAACGCGTGATGCCGAGCAAAGGCACCTCGTAGCGCGGAAACAGCGGCGACGCGTCGAGATCGTGCTGCAGCAGCGTATCGGCCACGACGACATCGCCGACGCGCACCGTGCGCGACACACCGCCCGCGACGCCGGTGAACACGATGCCCGACACGCCGAACACGTGGATCAGCGCGCTGACCGTCGCGGCGGCCGCGACCTTGCCGACCCGCGCGAGCGTCACCACACAGGCCGCGCCGTGCACGGTACCGACGTGATAATCGCGGCGGCCGAGCGTGACCGTCTTCATCGCGCCGTCGGCGCGCATCGCGGCGATCAGGTCGCCGAGTTCCTCGGGCAGCGCGGCCAGGATGCCGAGCGGTCGAATCGAAGCCGTGCCCACCATGTCGATGCCCGTCATTCCACCGCCTGCAGTTTCGCAACCGCGAGCGCGAGCCACTTCTCGCCGTGCCGCTTGAACTTCACCTGTGCCTTCGCATCGGTGCCGTTGCCTTCGAGCGCGGTGACCGTGCCTTCTCCGAACTTGGTATGGAACACCTGCTGGCCGACGCGGAAACCGGTATCGGCGGCCCGCTGCTTGTTCGCGAACGCCGGCAGCGGCGCGGACACGGCCGCATCGACGATCTGCTCGCGACTGCCGCCGCCCGGCCGCGCGAACCAGTCGCGCCCGTACCCGGCGTTGTCCGACCGGCCACCCCAGCGCGAACCGGCCTCGACCTTCGGCGTCAGCCACTTGAGCACGTGTTCGGGCAGCTCGTCGAAGAAGCGCGAGCGCACGTTGTAACGCGTCTGGCCATGCAGCATCCGGCTCTGCGCGAACGACAGGTAGAGCCGCTCCTTCGCGCGCGTGATCGCGACGTACATCAGCCGGCGCTCTTCCTCGAGGCCGTCCGATTCGAGCACGCTGTTCTCGTGCGGGAACAGCCCTTCCTCGAGGCCCGTGATGAACACGGCCGAGAATTCGAGCCCCTTCGCCGCGTGCACCGTCATCAGCTGCACGGCGTCCTGGCCGGCCTGCGCCTGGTTGTCGCCGGCCTCCAGCGACGCATGCGACAGGAAACCGGCGAGCGGCGTCATCGTGTCGGGGTTCTGTGCCGGGTCGGCAGGCGATACCGGGTCGAGCACGTCGACCGCCTGATCGTCCGCCGCGGAGCCGAGCTCCGGGGCCGCGATCGCGCCTGCGCGCAGCGGAATCGAACGGGCCGGCGTGTCGAGCCCGTAGCCCTCCTCGGCGATGAACGCGGTGGCCGCGTTCACGAGTTCCTGCAAGTTCTCGAGACGGTCCTGGCCTTCGCGCTCGCCCTGGTAGAAATCAGCGAGACCGCTGGCGCGCACGATGTGCTCGACGGTGTCGGGCAGGTTCATCTGCTGCGTGTCGGCGCGCATCTTCGCGACCAGGTTCGCGAACCCGCCGAGGCTCGTGCCGGCCTTGCCCGTCACGTACGGAATCGCGGCGGCCATCGAGCAGCCGTACAGGCGCGCGGCGTCGGCGAGCTGCTCGATCGAGCGCGCGCCGATTCCGCGGGTCGGGAAGTTCACGACGCGCACGAACGCGGTGTCGTCGTTCGGGTTGTCGATCAGGCGCAGGTACGCGAGCGCGTGCTTCACTTCCTGGCGTTCGAAGAAGCGCAGGCCGCCGTACACGCGGTACGGGATGCCCGACGACATCAGCGTGTGCTCGATCGAGCGCGACTGCGCGTTGCTGCGATACAGGACGGCCACTTCGCTGCGCGCCATCCCGGTGTTGATCAGCGAACGGATCTCCTCGACGATCCAGCCGGCTTCCTGCGAATCGGTGCTCGCCTCGTACACGCGCACGGGTTCGCCGTGGCCCGCGTCGGTGCGCAGGTTCTTGCCGAGGCGGTGCGCGTTGTTCGAGATCAGCTGGTTCGCCGCGTCGAGGATATTGCCGTGCGACCGGTAGTTCTGCTCGAGCTTGATCAGGTTGCGCACCCGGAATTCGTCTTCGAAGTCGCGCATGTTGCCGACGTTCGCGCCGCGGAACGCGTAGATCGACTGATCGTCGTCGCCGACCGCGAAGATCGCGTTCTGGCCGCCCGCGAGCATCTTGAGCCACGCGTACTGCAGCTTGTTGGTGTCCTGGAACTCGTCGACGAGGATGTGCCGGAAGCGCGCCTGGTAGTGCGCGCGCAGCGGCGCGTTGTACGCGAGCAATTCATAGCAGCGCAGCAGCAGCTCGGGGAAATCGACGACGCCCTCGCGCTGGCACTGCTGGTCGTATGCCTGGTACAGCTCGACGAACTTGCGGTTGAAGTTGTCGGTCGCGTCGACCTTGTCGGGACGCAGCCCCTGCTCCTTCGCATTGTTGATGAAGTACTGGACGTTCTTCGGCGGGTACTTCTCGTCGTCGACGTTCGCCGCCTTCATCAGCCGCTTGATCGCGGACAGCTGGTCGGCCGTGTCGAGGATCTGGAAGGTCTGCGGCAGGCCGGCGTCGCGCCAGTGCGTGCGCAGCATCCGGTTGCACAGGCCGTGGAACGTGCCGATCCACATCCCGCGCGTGTCGATCGGCATCATCGCCGACAGGCGCGCCATCATCTCGCGCGCGGCCTTGTTCGTGAAGGTCACGGCGAGCACGGTGGGCGGCGATGCGTAGCCCTGCTGGATCAGCCACGCGATGCGCGTGATCAGCACGCGGGTCTTGCCGCTGCCCGCCCCTGCGAGGATCAGCGCCGGTTCGTTCGGCAACGTGACGGCGGCGAGTTGTTCGGGGTTCAGATTGGCGAGCAGGTCGGGCATGGAGCGGCAGCGAACGGGCGAGAAAAATGCGGACCCGACATTATAAGGCGGCCGGACGATGCCGTTCCCGATCCGTTCGACCGCCCGTCGCGCGTACGTTGCCGGCACGTGGCGGCCGCGTCGCGACGGGCTCGCGCCGGCAAGGCGATGGCTGGTCGATGTGCATCCATTTATAATTGTCGGATTCGGCATCCAATTCACGCATTTTTCGGCAGATTTCCAACATGAGCGACAACACGCTTGCGAAGAGTTTCGAGCCCCACACCATCGAGTCCCATTGGGGGCCGGAGTGGGAAAAGCGCGGTTACGCGGCCCCGGCATTCGATCCGGCCCGCCCCGATTTCTCGATCCAGTTGCCGCCGCCGAACGTGACGGGCACGCTGCACATGGGCCACGCGTTCAACCAGACGATCATGGACGGCCTCGCCCGCTACCACCGGATGCTCGGCGAGAACACGCTGTGGGTGCCCGGCACCGACCACGCGGGGATCGCGACCCAGATCGTCGTCGAGCGCCAGCTCGACGCGCAGGGCGTGTCGCGCCACGACCTCGGCCGCGAGAAGTTCGTGGAGCGCGTGTGGGAATGGAAGGAAAAATCCGGTTCGACGATCACCGGCCAGGTGCGCCGCATCGGCGCGTCCACCGACTGGTCGCGCGAATACTTCACGATGGACGACAAGATGTCGGCCGCCGTGCGCGACGTGTTCGTCACGCTTTATGAACAGGGCCTGATCTACCGCGGCAAGCGCCTCGTCAACTGGGATCCGGTGCTGTTGACCGCCGTGTCGGATCTCGAAGTCGTGAGCGAAGAGGAAAACGGCCACCTGTGGCACATCCGCTACCCGCTCGTCGACGGCTCGGGCTCGCTGACCGTTGCCACGACGCGCCCGGAAACGATGCTCGGCGACGTCGCGCTGATGGTCCATCCGGAAGACGAGCGCTACGCGCACCTGATCGGCAAGCTCGTCACGCTGCCGCTGACGGGCCGCGAGATCCCGGTGATCGCCGACGACTACGTCGACCGCGAGTTCGGCACGGGCGTCGTGAAGGTCACGCCCGCGCACGACTTCAACGACTACCAGGTCGGCCTGCGCCATAAGCTCGCGCCGATCGAGATCCTGACGCTCGACGCGAAGATCAACGACAACGGCCCCGAGCAGTATCGCGGCCTCGACCGCTTCGACGCGCGCAAGGCGATCGTCGCCGACCTCGACGCGCAGGGCTTCCTCGATTCCGTGAAGCCGCACAAGCTGATGGTGCCGCGCGGCGACCGCACGGGCGTCGTCATCGAGCCGATGCTGACCGACCAGTGGTTCGTCGCGATGACGAAGCCGGCGCCGGAAGGCACGTTCAATCCCGGCAAGTCGATCACGGAAACGTCGCTCGACGTCGTGCGCAACGGCCAGATCAAGTTCGTGCCGGAAAACTGGACGACCACCTATTACCAGTGGCTCGAGAACATCCAGGACTGGTGCATCTCGCGCCAGCTGTGGTGGGGCCACCAGATTCCCGCGTGGTACGGCGAGAACGGCGAGGTGTTCGTCGCGCGCAACGAGGAAGAAGCGCGCGCGCAGGCTGCCGCGAAGGGTTACGCGGGCGCGCTGAAGCGCGACGAGGACGTGCTCGACACGTGGTTCTCGTCGGCGCTCGTGCCGTTCTCGTCGCTCGGCTGGCCGAACGAAACGCCTGAACTGAAGCACTTCCTGCCGTCGTCGGTGCTCGTCACGGGCTTCGACATCATCTTCTTCTGGGTCGCCCGGATGGTGATGATGACCACGCACTTCACGGGCCAGGTGCCGTTCCACACCGTCTACGTGCACGGCCTCGTGCGCGACGCGGAAGGCCAGAAGATGTCGAAGAGCAAGGGCAACACGCTCGACCCGATCGACATCGTCGACGGCATCGATCTCGACACGCTGGTCGCGAAGCGCACGACGGGCCTGATGAACCCGAAACAGGCCGCGACGATCGAGAAGAAGACGCGCAAGGAATTCCCGGACGGCATCGCCGCGTTCGGCACCGATGCGCTGCGCTTCACGATGGCGTCGATGGCAACGCTCGGCCGCAACGTGAACTTCGACCTCGCGCGCTGCGAGGGCTATCGCAACTTCTGCAACAAGCTGTGGAACGCGACGCGCTTCGTGCTGATGAACTGCGAAGACCACGACTGCGGCAGCGACAAGCCGGAAGTCTGCGGCGCGGGCGATTGCGGCCCGGGCGGCTACCTCGACTTCTCGGCGGCCGACCGCTGGATCGTGTCGCTGCTGCAGCGCACCGAGGCCGACATCGCGAAGGGCTTCGCCGATTACCGCTTCGACAACATCGCAAGCAGCATCTACAAGTTCGTGTGGGACGAGTACTGCGACTGGTATCTCGAACTCGCGAAGGTGCAGATCCAGAACGGCACGCCGGAACAGCAGCGCGCAACGCGCCGCACGCTGCTGCGTGTGCTCGAAACGGTGCTGCGCCTCGCGCACCCGATCATCCCGTTCATTACCGAAGCGCTCTGGCAGAAGGTCGCGCCGCTCGCCGGCCGCTATCCGCAAGGCAAGGCCGACGGAGAAGCGTCGCTGATGGTGCAGGCGTACCCGGTCGCGAACCTGCAGAAGATCGACGAGGTGTCCGAACAGTGGGCGGCCGACCTGAAGGCGATCGTCGACGCGTGCCGCAACCTGCGCGGCGAGATGAACCTGTCGCCGGCAACCAAGGTGCCGCTGCTTGCCGCCGGCGATGCCGAGCGCCTGCGCTCGTTCGCGCCGTACGTCCAGGCCCTCGCGCGCCTGTCGGAAGTGCAGATCCTCGCGGACGAAGCGGCGCTCGACAAGGAAGCGCACGGCGCGCCGATCGCGATCGTCGGGCCGAACAAGCTGGTGCTGAAGGTGGAAATCGACGTCGCGGCCGAACGCGAGCGCCTGTCGAAGGAAATCGCGCGCCTGACGGGCGAAATCGCGAAATGCAATGCGAAGCTCGGCAACGAGGCTTTCGTCGCGAAAGCGCCGCCGGCGGTGGTCGAACAGGAGCAGAAGCGCGTCGCGGAATTCCAGAGCACGCTCGAAAAACTGCGCGCGCAGCTCGATCGGTTGCCTGCGTAACAAAGGGTAAGGTTGTTTGCGTTCACTATAATGCGGACGTGAACATAAACCGTCTGACAAGTCGATTACAGAAATAAAGGTTCGATCATGTTGAAAGTCACCAAGGCGGTATTCCCTGTTGCCGGCCTCGGCACGCGCTTCCTCCCGGCAACGAAGGCAAGCCCGAAGGAAATGCTGCCGGTCGTCGACAAGCCGCTGATCCAGTACGCGGTCGAGGAAGCGATCGCCGCCGGCATTACCGAGATGATCTTCGTCACCGGGCGCAGCAAGCGCGCGATCGAGGACCACTTCGACAAGTCGTACGAAATCGAGGCCGAACTCGAGGCGCGCGGCAAGGAGAAGCTGCTCGAACTCGTGCGCAGCATCAAGCCGAGCCATGTCGACTGCTTCTACGTGCGCCAGCCGGAAGCGCTCGGCCTCGGCCATGCGGTGCTGTGCGCGGAAAAGCTCGTGGCCGACAACCCGTTCGCGGTGATCCTCGCCGACGACCTGCTCGACGGCAACCCGCCCGTGATGAAGCAGATGGTCGACGTGTTCGACCACTATCACAGCTCGGTGATCGGCGTCGAAGAGATCCCGCCGTCGGAGACGAAGTCGTACGGGATCGTCGACGGCAAGGAGTGGGAGGAGTCGATCGTCAAGATGTCGGCGATCATCGAAAAGCCGGCGCCGGAAGTCGCGCCGTCGAACCTCGGTGTGGTCGGCCGCTACATCCTGAAGCCGAGGATCTTCGAGCACCTGCGCGCGCTGAAGCCCGGCGCGGGCGGCGAACTGCAGCTCACCGACGCGATCCAGGCGCTGCTCGCCGATGAACAGGTGCTGGCCTACAAGTACCAGGGCACGCGCTACGACTGCGGCAGCAAGCTCGGCTACCTGAAGGCAACGGTCGAATTCGCGCTGCGCCACGCGGAAGTCGGCGCGGAATTCGACGCGTACCTGCGCGCGCGCGCCAGCGCACACCCGGCCGACTGAACGCGGCAAGGGCACGAGGGCTCACTCCGGCGAGCCCGCCCTCACCTCACCGGCCGGCGCTCAGCGCGCTTCGGCCGGCTTCACCGAGACGACGCCCGGCATCCCGCCCGCGTCGTCTTTTTTCGTCTTGACGAGCCAGCCGTTGCCCGCGTCGAACGGCATCTTCGCGAGCGCGCTCTTCACGAGCGCCGGCGCGGCCTGCTGCGTGCCCGGCTCGCGATCGCGCAGCGACGCCGTCACGCGATAGACGTCGGCCCCCGACTTCGCGTCGACGAACCGCAGCGTCAGCACGTGGCGGTATACCTTCCCGGCGAACGGCAGCGCGAGCGGCGACGGCCCGTCGACGGTCACGCACGCGCTGCTCGCCGCACCGCACTGGTCGGCGACGGCCGCGACCGCCGTCGGCTGCGTCGCGTAGGCGACCGACAGCCGGTAGCGCGCGTCCTTGAGCGGTTTCGCATCGAAGCCGCGGTGCGCGAGTTCGTCGCGCACGAGCGTCTCGATCTGCCGGTATTCGGCATCGTTGGCCTGCGCGGCCGTCCGCACGAAATCGTAGCCGTGTGCATCGGATGCGAACGCGTTCGGCTGCCCGACCGCACTCACGCCGCTCGTCACGCCGGCGCAACCCGTCAACAGCGACGCCGCCAGCGCGGCCGCTGCCCATTCCTTTCTCATGGCTTTCCCCAAATACCTGCCGTCGTGCCCGGCCCTATCAGGCGGACGGCTCGTCGATCGCGGGCAGCGACACCGTCACCGCGGTGCCGACACCCACCTCGCTGTCGACCGACACGCTGCCCCCATGGCGCGTGACGACCGTCTTCACGAATGCCATGCCGAGCCCGGAACCCGAGATTTCGGGCCGCTCGCCGGCATGGAATCGCTTGAAACGCTCGAACAGATGCCGCTGATCTTCCGGCGCAATGCCGTACCCCTGATCGCGAATCGTACAGAACATCCGTCTCGACGCATGCTCGACCGCCAGCGTACACGTGATCACGGTGTCGGACGGACTGTATTTGACTGCGTTGTTCAGCAGGTTCACGAACGCGCGCGTGATCAGCGAGCGGTCCGCGCGCACCCAGCACATGTCGGTGCCGACGTCGGTGTCGATGCGGATGTGCTTCGCCTGCGCCTGCGGCCATACCTCGTCGCTCGCGTCGATCAGCACGTCGACGAGGCTCGTCGCCTCGAGCTGGTACGCCTGCGACTCCGCGCGCGCCAACTGCACGAACTCGTCGGCGAGCGACAGCGCGCGGTGCGCATAGCGCTCGATCCGCGCGAGCAGCCCGCGCATCGCGTCGGTCTCGACGCGGTCGCGCTCGATCTCGACGAGCGCGAGGATCGACGACTGCGGCGAGCGCATGTCGTGCGACAGCAGGTGCAGCGCTTCCTCGCGATGCCGCTCGGCCGCATGCAGTTCGGTCACGTCGACGAGGCCGGCGATCCAGCCCGTCACGCGGCCCTGCGCGTTCGTGCAAGCGGCGTAGCGTAACAGATGGTCGAGCCCGTCGCGATCGCGCACCTCGATGCCGCGTGCCATCGCGTCATGCTCGTCCTCGAGCGTCGGGTCGAGCACGGCCGGCCAGCGCTCGCGAATCGCCGCGTCGTGTTCCGCGTTGCCGTCGACGGTCTTCATGAACGTCAGCTCGCCGAGCGCGGTGCGCAGCGGCCGCCCTTCCGGCAGCGGCAGCGCGAGCCGCGACCCGTAGCGCTTGGCCGCATGGTTCGCAATCAGCACGGTGCCGGCCAGGTCGGTCACGAAGATCGGCTCGGGCATGCTGTCGAGGCTGTCCCACACGAAGCGCTTCATGTCCTGCACGCGCTGCGCGGCTTGCGCCATCAGCGCCATCTGCCGCTCGAGCACGTCGCCGCCGACGCTGCGCGTGCGCGGCGCCTCGGGCAACAGATGCGGCTCGTCGGCGAGCCGCTGCAGCTCGCGGCGCAGGTACGACATCGTCATTTCCAGGCGCCGCCAGTTCCAGATCGGGTAGACGGCGACCAGCCCGAAGATCGCGGGCGCCGGCGACAGCCAGATGCGCGCCTCGAATAGCAGCGCCATGCTCGCGACGACGGCGAGCCCGGCAAGGCTCAGCGTGAGCAGCAGCGCGCGCCACGGCGACAGCATCAGGAAGCCGCCCAGCAGCACGGCGAGCGGCAGCAGCGACGCGGCGAACAGCCCGGCGCGCGACGCGGGCGAGATCGCGCTGCCGGTCGCCAGCATATCGAGCACGTTGGCATGGATGTACACACCGGCGAGCGGCCCGAACTCGCCGGACACGGGCGTCGCGAAGCGGTCGTACAGCCCCGACGCCGTCACGCCGACGACGACGATCTTGCCGCGCAGCGCGTCGGGCTTCACGCGCCCTTCGAGCACGTCGTCGAACGACAGCGTCGGATACGCGGGCGTGTTGCGGCTGAACGGGATCAGGTAGCGGCCCTCGCCCGCCGCGTCGCGCGACAGGTCGTGCGCATGCGCACCGGGCACGCCGCCGACCGGATGCAGCCGGCCGCCCTGGATCGCGCGATACACGGGCACCATCAGTTGCGGCCAGCGCACGCGGCCGTCGCTTTCGAACAGCGCGACGCTGCGTACGATACCGTCGCGGTCGACTTCGAGGTTGATGTGGCCGAGGCCGACCGCGCGCGCCGCGAGTGCGGCCACCGGCGGATCGACCGCGCGCGTGCCGTCCGCCTGTTCGGGGCTCAGCAGCACGGGCAGGAAGGTCGGCACGTGGCTCATCGCGTCCGCGAACGCGCGATCCTCCGCGGACGGTTCGGTAAACAGCACGTCGTAGACGACGGCAGCCGGCTGCGCGCGCGCGAGCGTATCGAGCAGCCGCGCATGCACGTTGCGCGACCACGGCCAGCGGCCGAGCGCGGACACGCTCTGGTTGTCGATGTCGACGACCACCACGTCGGGCGACAGCGGCAGGCTGCGCAGCATCAGCAGCCGGTCGTAGATCAGGCCGTCGACGCTCGTCGACAGGCGGCCGAGCGCGCACGCGAGGATCACCGCGATCCCGAGGCAGCCGATCGCGATCCATTCGATCAGGAAGCGGCGGCCGAGGCGCCGCCGCGGGGAAACGGAGTCGGGTTTCATGCGCCGCGGATCAGCGCGACAGCGTGAACGCGCTGACCGGACTGGTCTTCTCGTAGAACTTGCCGCCTTCGAATTCCTCGACGGTCACCGCCCAGAAATAGTCGCCCGGCGGCAGGTGCGCAACGGTGATCTGGCGCGCATGCAGGCCGACCTGGTCGACGACCGGTGCGCTCAGGTCCTTCGAGCGCGACAGCACGAACCGGTAGCGCGCATCCTTGCCCGAACCGTTCGGCGACCAGCGGAACTCGTAGCCGTCGGCGCCGGGCGACGCGCTCGCGTCGAGCCCCATCACGCGGCGCTCGAACGCATACGTGCGCGGCCGGCCCTCGAGGCCGTTCGCGTCGATCGCGGCGACCCGCACGAAGTAGTTCCCGTTCGGCACGTCGTGAAAGACCGCCCGCGGAGAATCGGTGCGCGTTTCGCGGAACAGGTCGAGCAGCCCGGCGTCGTGCGCGAGCTGCAAGCGGTAGCCACGCGCGTCGGCGAGCGGCGCGACGTCGAATGTGACGTCGGGCTCGTCCTGCACCTTGTCGGGATGCGCGAGCGCCGGCGCGGGCAGCAGCTCGACGGGCGCGCCGACCGCGCCGGACGACGTCGCGACGCTGCCGAAATTCGCATGCACGAGCGTCGGGCCGGCCGGCTGCCGATCGCCCGCGACGCCGACGGTGCCGTCGAGCACTTCGACGCGCGTCGACGCGCTACCGGCTGCGTCGTAATTCACGCGAAAGTGCGTACCGCGCACGCCGGCCACGACCGACGGCGAACGGATCTGGAAGCGGTCGTCGCGTTTCTTCAGATGGGTGACCTCGCTGTCGACCGAGCCGCGCGTGAGTTCGAACTCGCGATCGAGCGTGCCGGTCAGCACCGTGCGGCGCAGCGCCTTCAGGTCGAGCTGGCTGTCGGGCGGCAGGCTCATGTGCGTGCCGTCGGCGAGCTCGAGCGTCACGAAGCCGTTCGGGCCCGTGCGCACGCGATCGCCCTCGGCAAGCGTCGCATCGTTCGCGAGCGGCGCGTAAGCGTCGCCGGACGCGCGTTCGGCCGCCCCCTGTACCGCAACGACGCGCGCGGTCAGTTTTTCCTTGCGCAGACGCGCCACCGGCAGCTTCAGCGCGATGCCGGGCTGCAGGTGCTTCGGCGCGGGTACGCCGTTGATCTGCTGAAGCAGCTGCCAGTCGTCCGCGCCCTGCAGGTAGCGCGCGGCGACGTCGTACAGCGTGTCGCCCGCCTGCGTGCGGTAGACGACCATCTTGCCCGCCGCGGCAGGCGGCTGCGCGGCCGCATGCTGCGCAGCGAACGCAAACGCGACCGCGCAGGACACACGCAGCGCCGCCGTCCGCAGGTTCGCCGTGTGCTGCGTGATTCCCGTGGTCACTCCGGTTCTCCCTGGCCGACCCGCTCGAGCCGGTAGCCGTAGCCGTAGATCGGCGCGAGGCGATAGCCGTTTTCGGGCCGCAGGCCGAGCTTGGTGCGCAGCATCGAGATGTGCGTATCCATCGTGCGCGACGGGATGTCGGTCGCCTGCTTCCACACGAGATCGAGAATGTGCGCGCGCGACAGCGGCCGGTCGAGGTGCTGGAACAGCAGCAGCGCGAGCTCGAATTCCTTCTGCGTGAGGCTCACGGCCTTGTCCCCGACGTAGGCCTGCTTCAGGTTCACGTCGAAGCGGAATTGATCGAACTCGCGAACGGTTGCCTCGGCGTTGACCGGATACGCGCGGCGCAGCAACGAGCCGATGCGCGCACGCAGGATCGGGCCCGACACGGGCTTGACCACGTAATCGTCGGCGCCGGCGTTGAGGATCTGCGTGATCCCCGCCTCGTCGTCACGGCTCGTCATGAAGATGATCGGCAGGCTGTGCTCGGTCTGATTCGCACGCACCCACTTCAGCACTTCCTCGCCGGACATGTCGGGCACGTTCCAGTCGAGCACCAGCAGATCGAACGTCTCGCGCTGCAGGCGCTTCTTCAGGGCCTTGCCTTCCTTGAACGCATAGCACGTATGGCCGACGGCCGTCAGCGTTTGACTGACGAAATCCGTCTGGGCCGGATCGTCATCCAGTACAGCAATTCTCATAGCACCCCGCAAATCGAAATCGATTCGTCCAGTTCAGCTCCCCGCCCCCACCCCGGCCGCGCAGCACATGCGCGGCTTCCGGATACCGGCCGGCGAGCCGTCGTTCGCCGCTCGCGCCACCTGCGCAAACCGGCGACCCCGGCTAAATATCTCAAAAACGGGGCACGGACGAACCGGCGATTTCATCATAGTAGTATGAAATTCGCCAATAAATTGCGCGGACTACCGTCTTTTCTTCGAATAATGCTTCCTGTCGCGCAATCGGGCGTCTAGTCGGCGCCCGCGATGCCGGCCACCGGCTCGACAACATCGTCGGCCGGCACGTGCTGCGACAGCGGTTCCGCATGCGCCGGTTGTACAAGCATCCGCTGCAGCTGGCCGCGCACGCGCTCCCACGCGGCGGCCGCGTAGTCCGGCTGGCTCGCCGCCCACGCCTGCGCCAGATCGAACACGCGCTCGATCGTCGCACCGCAGTAGGTCAGGCCCGAGCCGTCGTCCAGCGCGGCGTCGCGCAGCCGTTCGTCGAGCCACTCGGCCAGCCACGGCATCTCGGCCGCGGCCGAATCCGCGTAAGCCTCCAGCGCCGCACGCGCGTGACGATCCTGCTGCGGATCAAGCTCGATACGGCTCAGTCCCGATACGCTGCGTTCCGCTCCGGACGGACTTCGAATGGTCCCTGGTCTGAAGGACATGTCCTCTCCCCGTTGTACGACGGTAGCGTCAGGCATGGCCCCCGTGCCCGCCGTAAGACGTACCGTGGCCGGCGCATCCGCTGGGAGCGGACGACCGGCCGGGTCAGTATACGCAGCCGGTCACGAAGCGAGGTTTAAGAATTGTCAGAAACGCGCGGCCTGGCGCCAGGCGCGGCCGGCAGCATGACGCCGACCTTCAGCGGCGGCGCATCAGGAACACGAAGGTCTTGTCCTGCGTCGTCGATTCGACGATCTCGTTGCCCGTCTGCTTGGCGAACGCGGCGAAATCGCGCTGCGAACCCGGATCGGTCGCGAGCACCTTGAGGATTTGCCCGCTTTCCATATCGGCGAGCGCTTTCTTGGCACGCAGGATCGGCAACGGGCAATTGAGCCCGCGCGCGTCTACTTCCTTGTGAATCTGCATCGGCTGTCGACCTTCGAATGTCGCGCCACACGCGGCGCGGGAAGAAGCCGCGATTTTACCGCAGCGCCGCCGCGCCTGCCCGGGCAGGCCAAGGCCCGGCACCCGCGGGCACCGGGTTCACGCGCCGGAGAAACCGCCCGCGAGCCGTTCCCGCAGGTGCCGCACGAGCGCGCGCACCGCGCTCGGCACGACCGGGCTGTACGGGCGGATCGCGAAGATGTGGTCACCGAACGCGCCCGACGGCCGCCAGCCGTCGAGCAGCGCGACGAGCCGGCCGGCGTCGAGATCGCGCTGTGCGCTGAAGTCCGGCAGCAGCGCGATGCCGAGCCCGCCGAGCGCGGCTTCGCGCATCGCCTCGCTGTTGTTCGCCGCGAAACTGCCGCGCACCGGCACGCTCACGCGCTGGCGCCGCCGGCCGTCCGGCTCGAAGCTCCACGCGGCCGGCTCGTGCTCGCGCAGGTAGCACAGGCAGCTGTGCTCGACGAGTTCGCTCGGGTGCCTCGGCGCGCCGCGCGCGTCGAGGTAGTCGCGGCTCGCGACGAGCAGCGAACGCGTGTCGCACAGCTTCCACGCGACGTGGGTCTGCGGCGCGGTGGTCGTATGGCGGATCGCGAGGTCGAAACCCTCCTGCGTCAGCGAATGCAGCCGGTCCGACAGGTCGAGCTCGATATGCACGCCCGGGTGCCGCCGCAGGAAATCGGGCAGGTGCGGCACGACCTGCTGGCGCCCGAGCGCGACCGGCACCGTCACGCGCAGCAGGCCGCGCGGCTCCCCGGCCAGGTCCTTCACGCGCGCGAAGTGCTGCCCGATCGACTCGAACGCGTCGCGCGTGCTGTCGACGAGCGTCTGGCCCGCGTCGGTGAGCCGCACGCTGCGCGTCGTGCGCCGCACGAGCGGCACGCCGGCCGCTTTTTCGAGATCGGCGATGCGCTGGCTCATCGCGGCCTTGCTGATGCCGAGCCGCTGCGCGGCGGCCGTGAAACTGCCGGCCGCGGCCAGCACCGTCAGCGAATGGATATGCGGCCAGAGCGCCTGGACATTTTGCTGATTCATCCGCCGATTATTCAGAATTCTGAACAGTGAATCAAGCTGCACGGCCTTCTCCCGCCCGGCGCGTTTGCCTAGACTGGGTGCCGTCCACCCTACCCGATCCCTCAGGAGACACGATGAATCCGGTTCCCGCGTACACCTCCGACGCCGACGTCGGCCACTATGTCGACGGCGCGCCCGTCTCCGGCCGCAGCGGCCGCTTCCAGGACGTGCTCAATCCCGCGCTCGGCCGCGCGGTGCGCCGCGTCGCGCTCGCCGACGACAGCGAAGTGCAGCAGGCCGTCGCGTCGGCCCATGCCGCGTTCCCCGAGTGGGCCGCGACGCCGCCGATCCGCCGCGCGCGCGTCCTGCACCGCTTCCTGCAACTGATGAACGAGCACCGCGACGCGCTCGCGGCGATCATCACGGCCGAGCACGGCAAGGTGTTCTCCGACGCGCAGGGCGAAGTCGCACGCGGCATCGACATCATCGAATTCGCGTGCGGGGTGCCGCAGCTCCTGAAAGGCGACTTCACCGACCAGGTCAGCACCGGCATCGACAACTGGACGATGCGCCAGCCGCTCGGCGTCGTCGCGGGCATCACGCCGTTCAACTTCCCGTGCATGGTGCCGTGCTGGATGTTCCCGGTCGCGATCGCGACGGGCAACACGTTCGTGCTGAAGCCGAGCGAGCGCGACCCGTCGGCGGCCTTGTTCATCGCCGACCTGCTCACGCAGGCCGGGTTGCCGGCCGGCGTGTTCAACGTCGTCCAGGGCGACAAGGGGGCGGTCGACGCGCTGCTCGACCACCCGGACGTGCAGGCCGTCAGCTTCGTCGGCTCGACCCCGATCGCGGCCTACGTGCAGCAACGCGCGGTGCAGTCGGGCAAGCGCGTGCAGGCACTCGGCGGCGCGAAGAACCATCTGGTCGTGATGCCCGATGCAAACCTCGAGCAGGCCGTCGACGCGCTGATCGGCGCCGCGTACGGCTCGGCCGGCGAACGCTGCATGGCGATCAGCGTCGCGGTGCTGGTCGGCGACGTCGCGGACAAGATCGTGCCGCTGGTGGCCGAGCGCGCCCGCAAGCTCGTGATCGGCGACGGGATGTCACCGGAAGTCGAGATGGGCCCGATCGTCACCGGCGATGCACTCAAGCGCATCGAAGGCTATATCGAGCAAGGCGTGAACGAAGGCGCGCAACTGGTGGTCGACGGCCGCGGGCTGCGCGTGTCGGGCCGCGAGGCAGGCTTCTTCACCGGCGGCACGCTGTTCGACCACGTGACCCCCGACATGCGCATCTACAAGGAAGAAATCTTCGGGCCCGTGCTCGGCTGCGTGCGCGTGAAGGACTTCGGCGAGGCGGTCGACCTGATCAACGCGCACGAGTTCGGCAACGGCGTGTCGTGCTTCACGAGCGACGGCGGCATCGCGCGCGAATTCGCGCGGCGCATCCAGGTCGGGATGGTCGGCATCAACGTGCCGATTCCGGTGCCGATGGCGTGGCATGGCTTCGGCGGCTGGAAGAAGAGCCTGTTCGGCGACATGCACGCCTACGGCGAGGAAGGTGTGCGCTTCTACACGCGCCAGAAGTCGGTGATGCAGCGCTGGTCGTCGAGCATCGGCAAGGGTGCCGAATTCGCGATGCCGACCGCGAAGTAATTGCCTGAAGGCACGCCGGCCGCCGGTCGCTGGCCGCCGGTTGCCGGCCGCTCTCGCGGCCGGTACGCCGGCAGGCGACGTCAGCCGGCCTTCGTGCCGTGCGCGCCGTCGGCGGTCGGCAGGTACGACAGTTCGAGCCGATACGCGAGCGCGACGAACAGGCTCTGCGCGAGACCCATCGTGGCCGTCAGCGCGCGGAAGCCGAACGTCTCGCTGTCCTGCACCATCAGCGTCACCTCGGCCTCCCGTGCAAGCGGGCTCATCCGGCTGTCGGTGATCGCGATCAGCCGCGCGCCGCGCTGCACGGCCTGCTGTGCGACCTGCACGGTTTCCTCCGCATACGGCATGAACGAGATGACGATCATCACGTCGCCCTCGCGCACCGACCGGATCTGCCCGAGATGCATGCTGCCCAGCGCGCTGAACAGCCCGATGCGCTTGTCGGTGTGCTGCAGCGCGTAGTCGAGGTACACGGCGATCGGAAACGCGCGCCGCGAGCCCGCGATCCAGATCGCCTGGGTTTCGGCGAGCAGGTCGACGGCCTGCGCGAGCGCCTGCGAATCGAGCGTCTGCCGCAGCTGCTGCATGCCGGCAATGCTGCCCTTGATGAATTCGTCGGCGATCTGTTCGGGCTGCAGGCTCGACGAGCCCGACTCGATCACGTCGCGCAGCCGCAGGTTGTACGCGCGCCCCGGCGCGATCTGCTGCGCGAGCCCTTCGCGGAACAGCCGCTGCATCTCGGAGAAGCCGGAAAAGCCGAAATGCTTCGCGAAGCGCACCACGGCCGACGGCTGGACGCCGCACGCCTCCGCGAGCGACTGGATGCCTTCCAGGCCAAGCTGGTCCCGATGCGTTTCCACGTGGCGCGCAATCACCTTCAGGCGATTGCTGAGGCCGTCGTATTCCTGCGTCAGGTGCTGCAGGAACTGCTCGACGGTGGCGGGAGGTTTCTCGGATGAACTCATCGGATAGCGCGAAGTTGACGGCCCCGATGCGCGCACGACACTGACGGACGCGGCCCGGGGCTCACCTGAACACATGCATGAAGGGCGAATTTAATCACGTTTGCGGCGCGGCCCGCGCCACGTGCTCGCTCCCACGCGCTCGATCATCACTTGCCTACGCTCCACGGCGATACTGGAAGCGATTGTCCAACGCTCGCGCAGCGGCGTAAAGATTAGGGCGTCTACCAAGCCGGCCATCGGGGCGAAGCGGCGAGAAACAGCGAGAAACAGCGAGAAACGGCGAAAGCGACAGAAGCGGAGACATGCGGCAGGCAGCCGCCCGCCCCGCAGCCTGCCCGCGCCGCCGGTTCAGCGATAGTCGACCCACACCCCGCCCGCATCGGCGGAGCGCACGCAGTTCTCCACCCAGCGCACGCCTTCCACGCCCGCATGGACATCCGGAAAACGAATGTTCTTCAACGCCGCGGCGTCGCCGCGATCGGCCGCATCCATCGCAAGCGCGAAGCGCGCATAGAGATTCGACCAGGCCTCGAACAGCCCCTCCGGATGCCCGGCACCGATGCGATCTTCGCGCAATGCGTGCGGATGCAGATAACCCATCCCGCGATCGAGCACCTGGGCGGGCTGCCCCTGCACTTCGTAGCGCAACTGGTTCGGATGCTCGTCCCACCATTCGACGCTCGCCTTCGCGCCGATCACCCTCACCTTCTGGCCGTGCATCGAGCCCGCGTTCACCGCGCTCGACCACACGTAACCGACCGCGCCCGTGTCGTACTCCATGATCGTGAACGCGTTGTCCTCGAGCGGCGCGCGGCTCTTCACGAAGCTCTGCCGCGAGCACATCAGCCGCCGGATCTTCAGCTCGGGCGCCATCACTTCGGAGATGTACAGCGGATGCGTGCCGATGTCGCCGAGCACGTAGCTCGGGCCCGCGAACTTCGGGTCGACGCGCCAGCGCGCGGCCGCGCTCGCGGCCTCGACGCCCTCGCTGTGGAACCCGTGTGCGAACTGCATCTGCACGATACGGATCTCGCCGAGATCGCCGCGCGCGATCATCTCGCGCGCCTGTTCGATCATCTGGTGTCCGGAATAGCCGTACGCGACGCCGACGATCCGGTTCTTCTCGACCGACAGCCGCTGCAGCGCCTCGGCCTCCTCGGTCGTGAAGCACAGCGGCTTCTCGCAGACCACGTGCAGCCCCGCGTTCAGCGCGGCGCGGCAGATCTCGAAGTGCGTGTTGTTCGGTGTCGCGATCGACACCGCGCGGATGCCGTCCGGGCGGCGCGCCTCGGCGTCGAACATCGTCGCGTAGTCGGGATAGCAGCGCTCGGCGGCGACGCCGAGCTTCACGCCGAACTGGCGGCCGCGTTCGGGATCGATGTCGAACGCGCCGGCGACCAGCTGGAAGCTGCCGTCGCGCAACGCGGCCGACCGGTGGCTGTAGCCGATCTGGCTGCCGAGCCCGCCGCCGACCATGCCCCAGCGAATCGAATGTCCAAGCAGAATCTGTCCGTCAATCATGATGGTGATGTTCCTGGTTCGTGTTCAGGGTGTTCAGGGGTGCAACGCGCGGTGGATCATGCGAAGCCGGCCGACGCGAGAAACGCGCGGCTCGCGGCGACGTCGCGCAGGCTCGTGCCGGCATTGCGCGGGTCGCGCTCCTGTTCGATCGTGATGTACCCGGCGTAACCGATGTCGTCGAGCGCGCGGCGGATCGCCCGGTAGTCGAGCACGCCGGTGCCGATCGGGCACATCACGCCGCGCGCGCACGCGGCGAAGAACGCGATGTGCTCGCCCATCACCGCGTCGTACACGGCCGCGTCGATATCCTTGAAGTGCACATAGTCGAGGCGCGCCGCATGGCGGCGCAGCCAGGTTTCCGGGTCCATGCCCGAGTAATGCAGGTGGCCGGTATCCAGACAGAGGCCGGCCGTGTCGGCCGGAATGTCGGCGACGATCCGGTCGATCTCGTCCGCGAATTCGATGTAGCCGCCCGCATGCGGATGGATCACCGTGCGCACGCCGAATTCGTCGCGCGCGATCGTCGCGATCTGCCGGATGTGCTCGACCATGCCGGCCCAGCGTGCGCCGGACAGCCGCGGCGCGCGATCGGCGTGGCCGGCCGCGTAGTCGCGTTCTTCATGCCCCCAGTCGATCACGACCAGGTACGGCGCCGCGTAGCGCTGGCCGTCCTGCGTCGGCAGTTTCGGCAGCCGCGTGATCAGCGCGCAGATCTCGCGCGTCTGGCGCAACAGGTTCGGCAGGTTCTCCGGCGCCACGAGATCGTCGAAGATCGTACCGGCGGTGATGCTCAGGCGCTGCCGTTCGAGCTCGGCGCTCACCACGTCGAGTTCGAGCGGGATGTAGCCGTACGGCCCGAGCTCGATGCCCGAGTAGCCGGCCTGCGCGGCCTCGGCGAGCACCTGCCGCCACGGCGGCAGGTGCGGGTTCTTCACGTCGTCGACACCCCAGCAACACGGTGCGCAACCCATCTTCATCGTCATGTCGGTCAGTCCGGCAGGTAGGCGGCTGCGGTTCAGCCGCGATAGAACACAGGGCGTTCGGCCATCGCGATCGATTCGACCGCCCCGCTCTTTTGCGCACGCACGCATGCGTCGGCCGCGACCGCCGCCGCGTAGCCGTCCCAGGCCGACGGCCCAGTGAGCGCGTGCGCGCGCACGCCGTCGATGAACGCCTGCAGCTCGACGTCGTACGATGCGATGAAGCGCTCCTTCCAGTCGGTCATGATCTCGACCGACTGCCGCGCCGCATGCTTGCGCCCCACCGCCGGCGGATCGGGCAGCTTCGCGATGCCCTGCTCGCCGACCACCTCGCACTGGATGTCGTAGCCGTACTGGCAGTTCACGAAGATCTCGACGTCGATGCGCACGCCGCTCGCGGTTTCCAGCAACACAATCTGCGGATCGGCGAGATGCGACGATGCATGGCGCGTCTTCTTCGGATAGACGACCTGCGTGCTCACGTAGTCCTCGCCGAGCAGCCAGCGCAGCACGTCGAGTTCGTGAATCAGCGTGTCGGTGATCGCCATGTCGGTCGTGTAGCGCTCGCCGACCGACTGGTTGCGGTGCGCGCAATGCAGCATCAAGGGCGCGCCGATCTCGCCGCTGTCGATCACGCGCTTGAGCGCGCGATAGCCTTCGTCGTACGGACGCATGAAGCCGACCTGCACGAGCCGCTTGCCGTGCGCGACTTCCGCTTCGACGATCCGCATGCAGCCTTCCGCCGTGACGGCGAGCGGCTTCTCGCAGAACACGGGCTTGCCGTGCGCGATCGCGTCGAGCACGAACGCTTCGTGCGTCGGCCCCCACGACGTGACGAGCACGGCCTGCACGTCGGCGGCCGCGACCACCTCGTGGCCGTCGGCGTAGATCTCGGCATCGAGCCCGTACTTCGTCACCGCGTCGCGCGCCTGCTGCGGATCGATGTCGTTGACGGCCACGACACGCGCGCCGGACAGCGTGCGGGTCAGTCTGCGGATGTGGTCCTGGCCGATCGCGCCGCAGCCGATCACGCCGATTTGCAAGGTCATCTAACAGTCTCCAGTCGTTCATTTGCGGTGCGACACCCGCCGCACCGGCCAGCAACAGGTCAACGCGCGGTGCGATCGAAAAAACGATCGACGTAGCGCCGGATCGTGTCGCGCATGTAGCGCGACGACGCTTCCGCACGGTCCTCCCACGCGAACACGCACGACGACATCACGCCGTCGAAGCCTGCCGCGCCGAGCGCGCGAAAGAACACGTCCCAGTCGATCTCGCCCTGCCCGATGTCGAGATGCTGGTGCACGCGGATCTGGTTCGAACCGGGCGGGTTCACGATGTAGCGCAGCTGGCTGCTCTTGCGGTGGTCGAAGGTGTCGGCCACGCGCACGTGCGCGAGGATCGGCGCGGCCTGCGCGATCATCGCGGCCATGTCGTCGCCGTAGTAGAACGTGTGCGGCGCGATGTACGACAGCTTCAGCGACGGCGAGCCGATGTTCGTGACGATGTCGATCGCCGGCTGCAGCTGCTCGATCCAGTCCTCCGGATGCGGCTCGACCGACAGCACGATGCGTTCGCGCTCGAGGATCGGCAGCAGCTCGTCCATCGAACGGAACCACGCGGCTTCGCACAGCTCCTTCGGGTTCGCGCCCGGCCGTTCGCCGACCGAGCGCTCGGGCGACGCGCCGCGCCCGAACTCCGACACCATCAGCGCGCACTCCATCTCGACCGCCACCTCGATCGCCTTCTTCCAGCAGCGCACGGCCCATAACCGCTCGTCCTCGAACGGGCTCGCCCAGCGGTACATCGGCTGCAGCGACGCGAGGCCGACGCCGCTCGCGCGCATCGCCTGCCGGAAAGCGGCCATCCGCTCGCGCGTCGCGCGCGGCATCACCCACCAGTCGAGAAAGTCGCTGCGCGGCGACAGCTCGATCTGGTCGTAGCCGAGCTCGGCCACCGCGTGCGGCAGGCGGTCGAGCGGCAGGTGGCGAATCATGTAGGGGTCCAGCGCGATCTTCATCGAAAGTCCTCGGCGATAGCGGGTTCGGGACGAACGCGGCGGCACGTGCCGCCCTCGTCCGGCGATGCATGACGGTCAGCGGCGCTTCTTCTTGTTGCGGTACTGGTCGGCGATCACGGCCGCGACGATGATCGCGCCCTTGACCATCTCCTGGTAATACGCGTCGATGCGGATGAACGTGAAGCCCGACGTCATCACGCCGAGGATCAGCACGCCGATCACGGTGCCCGTCACGCGGCCGAGCCCGCCCGACAGCGACGTGCCGCCGATCACGACGGCCGCGATCGCGTCGAGTTCGTACATCACGCCCATGCCCGACTGGCCCGAGATCGCGCGCGCGGCGGTCACGGTGCCGGCGATCCCGCTCAGCAGGCCCGCGATCGCGTAGACGAAGACCAGGTGGCGCGTGACGTTGATGCCGGACACGACGGCCGCATGACGGTTCGCGCCGATCGCGTACGTGTACTTGCCGAAGCGCGTGTAGCGCAGCACGACGTGGAAGATCGCGGCGATCACGAGGAAGATGATCACCGGATTGGCGCCTGCGCCGATGGCCGCGAACTGGTCGGTCAGCATCGACACGGGCATCCCGTTGGTGAACCACTTCGCGAACCCGCGCGCGGCGACCATCGTGCCGAGCGTCGCGATGAACGGCGGGATGCCGGTCATCGCGATCAGCGAGCCGTTCAGCAGGCCGACCAGCAGCCCGACGCACACGCCGGCCAGCACGGGCCAGATGATCGGCAGGTCGGTCAGGTGCGGGAACACCGCGCGCGGGAAGTCGGACACCTGCGCGAGGCTTGCCGACACGACCGCCGCGGCGGCCACGACCGAGCCCGACGACAGGTCGATCCCGCTGGTGATGATCACGAGGTTCACGCCGACCGCGATGATGCCGATCACGGCCATCTGCAGCACGATGATCTCGAGCCGCTCGGTATTGAACAGGAAGCTCTGGCCGACGACGATCCAGCCGACGATCTCGAAGAACAGGCTGATGCCGACGAGCACGAGGAAGATGCTCAGTTCGGGCGGCCACTTCATGTGCCGCGCCTTGATCGTCATGGTCTGCGCATCCGCAGCCGGATTCAGGTTGCCCATTTCATTTGTCTCCAGTCTTGTTTCGGCTCAGCGCGACGCGAGATCCATGATGCGGACCTGGTCGGCGTCCTTGCGATCGACGATGCCGGTCATGCGCCCTTCGTGCATCACCATCACGCGATCGCTCATTCCCAGCACTTCCGGCATTTCCGACGAGATCATCAGCACCGCGACGCCCTTGCCGGCGAGCGCGCTGACGAGCCGGTGAATCTCGGCCTTCGCGCCGACGTCGATGCCGCGCGTCGGTTCGTCGAGGATCAGGATGCGCGGCTGCGTGAGCAGCCACCGGCCGATCAGCACCTTCTGCTGGTTGCCGCCCGACAGGTTCTGGATCTCCTCGTGCAGCCCGGGCGACTTCACGCGCAGCATCCGGCTCATTTCCTCGCAGTCGCGCTTCAACTGCGCCTGCCGCACGAAATTGAACTTCACGTAGCGGTTGCTGAGCACCGCCGCTTCCATGTTCGCGAGCAGGTCGAGATTCAGGAAGCAGCCGGTGTCCTTGCGATCCTCGGTGAGGAAGGCCATCCCGTGCTTCATCGCCTGCGCGGGTGTCGCGATCCGCACCGGCTTGCCGTCGATCCGGATCTCGCCCGACGTGGCCGGCACGACGCCGAACAGCGCCTCCGCGACGTTCGAGCGCCCCGAGCCGACGAGGCCGGCCACGCCGAGGATCTCGCCCGCGCGCAGCTCGAAGCTCACGTCGCGGAACACGCCGTCGACGCCGAGGTTCTTCACCGACAGCACGACGTCGCCGATCGGCACCTCCTCCTTCGGGAACATCTGCGTGATCTCGCGCCCGACCATCATGCGGATGATGTCGTCGCGCGTGACGTCGCTCGACGCATGCGTGCCGATGTACTTGCCGTCGCGGAACACCGAGAACTCGTCGGCGATCTCGAACAGCTCGTTCATCTTGTGCGTGATGTAGACGATGCCCTTGCCCTGCTCGCGCAGCTGGCGAATGATCCGGAACAGGTGCGTGACTTCCTTGTCGGTCAGCGCGGAAGTCGGCTCGTCCATGATCAGCACGTCCGAGTCGAACGACACGGCCTTCGCGATCTCGACCATCTGGCGGCTCGCGACCGTCAGCGTGCGCACGTCGGTTTCCGGATCGATGTCGATCGACAGCCGCTCGAACAGCGCGGCCGTCTGGCGGCGCAGCGCCGCGTGATCGATCAGGCCGAAGCGGTTCTTCGGTTCGCGGCGGATCCAGATGTTCTCCGCGACCGTCATGTACGGCATCAGGTTGAGTTCCTGGTGAATCATCGCGATGCCGCGGTCGAGCGCATCGAGCGGGCCGTTCAGCACGACCGGCTCGCCGTTGATCAGGATCTCGCCCTGGTCGGGCGTGTAGACGCCCGCGATGATCTTCATCAGCGTCGACTTGCCCGCGCCGTTCTCGCCCATCAGTGCATGGACGGTGCCGCGACGCACGCGGAACTGCACGCCGTCGAGCGCGACGACGCCCGGAAAGGACTTGCCGACACCGCGCACCTCGAGCACGCAGTCGGCCGCGGAAGAAGCCGGCGGGGCCGACGAGCCGGACAAACCCGACACACCGGCCGACGCATCGTCGCCGGCCATCGGGCGCGCGATCCTGGCTGTAAACATGGACGTTCCTCGACGAGTCGCGCGCGTGCCCGGCCATGCCGGGCGCGCGCAGTTCAACGGATCACCGGTCAGTGCTTCGCGTACTGGCTCATGTTCTCGGGCGTCACGAGCTCGAACGGCACGTTCACGTAGCGGTCGACGGGCTGCTTCTTCGCGAGCTTGAGCGCGGCCGCGACGGCCTGCTGCCCCTGCCCGGACGCGTTCTGATACACCGACACCTTCAGCTCGCCGCTCTTCATCGAGGCGAGCCCGTCGGGCGTCGCGTCGATGCCGGCGACGATCGTCTTCGGCGTCCACTTGCGCGCGGCCTTCAGCGCATTGATCGCGCCGATCGCCATCTCGTCGTTATTGGAAATGATCGCGTCGTACTTCGTGCCGGAGCTCAGCCAGTTCATCGTGATGTCCTGGCCCTGCGTGCGGCTCCACTTGCCCTCGCGCTTGTCGACGATCTTCATGCCCGCGCAATCCTTCGTCGCGATCACGTCCTCGATGTCTTTCGTGCGGGCGCGCGCCGATTCGTTGGACAGCTCACCCATCAGCACGAGGAGGTCGCCCTTGCCGCCGAGCAGCTTGCACACCTGGCGCGCCTGCAGCGTGCCCGACTGCTTCTCGTCGGACGCGACGACCGCGACGCCGGCCGGCAGCTTGTCGAAATCGACCGGCTTGCGGTTCACGTAGACGAGCGGAATCTTCGCGGCCGTCACCATCTTCGTGATCTTCGGCGTCGCGTCGGTATCGACCGCGTTCACGATGATCGCGTCGACCTTCTGCGCAATCATGTTCTGGACCTGGCTCAACTGCTTGCCGACGTCGTTGCCGCCGTCCTCGATCTGCACCGTCGCGCCGTCCTTCTTCGCCGAATCGGCGATGCTGTTGCGCAGGATGGTCAGGAACGTGTCGTCGAACGACGCCATCGTCACGCCGATCTTCTCGGCATGCGCGAGCGGCGCAGCCAGGATCGCGGCGGCCGCGACGGCCATCAGCTTGGTCTTCATGATCAATCTGTCTCCTCATCTCCGGGGGGCGGAAGACGGCGCGTTGCGCGCCGCCGGGCCGAGTCCGATCGAATCCGATACGGACTGAAGCATCCGGATGAAACTGTAGATCACTTCCTCGAAAATTTGGAAATTTATTTCTACGTGATTTCACCTAGGGAACTAGATTTCCAAAAAGTCTAGACTGCGTCCGTAGCCCGATTCCTTGCGGCAGGCAGTCCCGCGTCGTGCAATACACGGTGCGGACGGTCGCGACCGGATCGGCCCCCTAATCCGCCGGCATTGCCGAACGCCGGCCGCGAGCGTGACACGTGATATGAGCCTGCTGAACTTTCCGAGTGACCGCCCCATCGATCTCGCCTGCCTCGGCCGCGTGGCCGTGGATCTCTATGCGCAGCAGTACGGCAGCCGCCTCGAAGACGCGCGCAGCTTCCAGATGTATCTCGGCGGCTCGTCCGGCAACGTCGCGTTCGGCGTGGCGCGGCTCGGGCTGAAGACCGCGATGATCTCGCGCGTCGGCGACGAGCAGATGGGCCGCTTCCTGCGCGAGACGCTCGAGCGCGAAGGCTGCGACACGAGCCAGCTGCAGACCGACCGCGAACGCCTCACCGCGCTGGTGCTGCTCGGGCTGAAGGATCGCGACACGTTCCCGCTGCTGTTCGTGCGCGAGAACTGCGCGGACATGGCCGTGCGCGCCGACGAGATCAGCGAGGACTTCATCGCCGGCTGCCGCGCGCTCGCGATCACCGGCACGCATCTGTCGACGCCGGGCACGCGCGAGGCGTCGCTGACCGCGCTCGGTTATGCGCGCCGCCATGGCGTCGTGCGGATTCTGGACATCGACTACCGGCCCGTGCTGTGGGGCCTGACCGCGCGCGGCGCGGGCGAGAACCGCTACGTGCCGGACGCGCAGGTGACGCGTCAGCTGCAGCAGGTGCTCGGCGAATTCGACCTGCTGGTCGGCACCGAGGAGGAATTCCTGATCGCGGGCGGCGTGCCGCATGACCTGATCGGGTCGTTGCAGGCGGTGCGCGCCATCACGAACGCGACGCTGGTCGTCAAGCGCGGCGCGCTCGGCTGCTGCGTGATCGAAGGCGACATTCCCGCCCGCATCGACGATGCGCCGACCTTCCTCGGCGAACGCGTCGAGGTGCTCAACGTGCTCGGCGCGGGCGACGCGTTCCTGTCGGGCCTGCTGTCGGGGCTGCTGCGCGGCCGCGACTGGGCCGAGTCGACGCGCATCGCGAACGCGTGCGGCGCGATCGTCGTATCGCGCCACGCGTGCTCCGCGGCGATGCCGACGCCGGCCGAGCTTGCGCACTGGTTCGACGGCAGCCGCAATCCGGTGGTCGATGCCGATCACACGCTCGCGCACCTGCATCGCGTGACGGTGCCGCGCCGCGAATGGGACGACCTGTGCGTGATGGCGTTCGACCATCGCAGCCAGTTCTACGAACTCGCGGTGCAGGCCGGCGCCGACGAAGCACGGATCAGGACGCTGAAGCGCCTGCTCGTGCGCGCGGTCGAGCAGGTCGAGCGCGAGCGCCGGATCGAAGGCCATGTCGGCGTGCTGATCGACGGCGGCGGCTACGGCAGCGACGCGCTGGCGTCGGCCACCGGGCGCGGCTGGTGGGTCGGCCGCCCGGTCGAGCTGCCGGGCTCCCGGCCGCTGCGCTTCGACGAAACGCGCTCGGTCGGCTCGTCGCTGACGCACTGGCCGACCGAACAGGTCGTGAAGTGCCTCGTTCACTATCATCCGGACGACCAGGTCGACCTGCGCGTCGAACAGGAGCAGCGCGTGCTGGAACTATGGGAAGCCACGCGCGCCAGCGGCAACGAACTGCTGCTGGAAATGATTCCGCCGCGCGCGGTCACGCCGGCCGGCACCGAGGACGACGCGGTGCTGCGCACGATCGCGCGCTTCTACAACCTCGGCGTGAAACCCGAATGGTGGAAGCTCACGCCGCTGAGCGCCGACGGCTGGGCACGGCTCGCCGCGCTGATCGCCGAGCGCGACCCGCACTGCCGCGGCGCGGTGATCCTCGGGCTGAACCAGCCGCTGCAATACCTCGTCGACAGCTTCCGCTCGGCGACCAACCCGATCGTCAAGGGCTTCATGGTCGGGCGCACGCTGTGGGCCGATGCGTCGCTGAACTGGTTCGCCGGCCGGATCGACGACCAGGCGCTGATCGATGAAGTGGCCGGCAACTTCGCGCAGCTCGTGGATGCGTGGCTCGGCCGCCGTGCGGCGGCGGCGGCGGCACGCGCCGCCGCGGCGTGACGTGACGTGACGCAACACGAAGCGACGCCCGCGATGATCCACCCGAATCCTCTTCACCGACCGACATGACCTCTACCGTAAGACTGACCGTCAGCCAGGCGCTCGTGCGCTACCTGGCCGCCCTGCGCGCCGAAGTCGTCCAGCCCGACGGCCGCGTCGAGATCCTGCCCTACTGCGGCGGCGTGTTCGCGATCTTCGGCCACGGCAACGTGGCCGGGCTCGGCGAGGCGCTGCACGCCGAAAAAGACCGGCTGCCGACGTTCCGCGCGCACAACGAGCAAGGGATGGCGAACGCGGCGATCGCGTTCGCGAAAGCGAACTTCCGCCAGCGGATGATGGCCGCGACGTCGAGCATCGGCCCCGGCGCGACCAACATGCTGACCTCCGCCGCGCTCGCCCACGTCGGCCGCCTGCCGCTGCTGCTGCTGCCCGGCGACGTGTTCGTGTCGCGCCTGCCCGACCCGGTGCTGCAACAGGTCGAGGATTTCGAACAGGGCGACGTCAGCGCGAACGACTGCTTCCGGCCGGTGACGCGCTACTTCGACCGGATCACGTCGCCCGAGCAGCTGCTCGTCGCGCTGCCGCGTGCGATCCAGGTGATGACCGACCCCGCGCAGTGCGGCCCCGTGTGCCTCGCGCTGCCGCAGGACGTGCAGACCTTCGCGTACGACTGGCCCGAGGATTTCTTCGCGCCGCCGGTGATCCGGATGCGCCGGCCGCCGGCCGACGCGCTCGAGCTCGCCGATGCGCTCGACGTGCTGAAGGCCGCGAAGAAGCCGCTGATCGTCGCGGGCGGCGGCGTGCTGTACAGCCAGGCGTGGGACGCGCTGCGTGCGTTCGCCGATACGCATGGCGTGCCGGTCGCGGAATCGCAGGCCGGCAAGGGCAGCCTCGCGTGGGACCACCCGCTGAACCTCGGCTCGATCGGCGTGACGGGCTCGCCCGCCGCGAACCGCGCGGCCGCGCAGGCCGACGTGGTGTTCGCGGTCGGCACGCGGCTGCAGGACTTCACGACCGGCTCGCATGCGCTCTACGGCAACGCGACGCTGCTGAGCCTGAACGTGCAGCCGTTCGACGCGGGCAAGAAACGCGGCCGGCAACTCGTCGCCGACGCACGCACGGGCCTCGGCCAGCTGTCGGCCGCGCTGGCCGGCTGGCGTGCCGATCCGGCATGGACGGCCAGCAACCGCGATCAGGCCGCCGCATGGAACGCGCGCGTGACCGAACTCACGACGCACGTGCCGAACGACACGCTGCCCTACGACGCGGAAGTGATCGGCGCGGTGCGCGACTCCGCGGCCGACGCGGGGCGCGACAGCGCGCGCGACGACCTCGTGGTGTGCGCGGCCGGCACGCTGCCGGCCGAACTGCACAAGCTGTGGCGCAGCGGCGTGCCGGGCAACTACCACATGGACTACGCATACTCGTGCATGGGCTACGAGGTCGCGGGCGGCCTCGGCGCGAAGCTCGCGCGGCCCGAGCGCGAAGTGATCGTGATCGTCGGCGACGGCTCGTACATGATGCTCAACGCGGAACTCGCGACCTCCGTGATGCTCGGCCGCAAGATCGTCGTCGTGATCCTCGACAACCGCGGCTACGGCTGCATCGAGCGGCTGCAGCTGAACTGCGGCGGCGCGAGCTTCAACAACATGCTCGACGACTGCGTGCCCGAAGGCGGCGAACGCTCGACCATCGACTTCGCGATGCACGCGCGCGCGATGGGCGCCGAAGCCGTGCACGTGCGCGATATCGGCGAACTGCGCAGCGAAATGAAGCGCGCCCGCGCGGCGAAGAAGAGCCAGGTGCTCGTGATCGACACCACGCACCGGCGCACGACCGACGACGGCGGCGCATGGTGGGAAGTCGCCGTGCCGCAGGTGTCCGAACGCGCCGGCGTCGAGGACGCGCACCGCGCGTATCTCGACGCGAAGACCCGGCAGCGGCGCTGATGACGCACGCTGCCCACGCCCCCTCCCCGCGAAAAACACATTCGAACCAAGGAAGCCCGTCATGAGCTGGAACGTCCGCATCGGTATCAATCCCCTGTCGTGGATGAACGACGACCTGCCGTCGCTCGGCGGCGAGACGCCGCTCGAAACGGCGCTGAAGGAAGGCGCCGAAATCGGCTATGCGGGCTTCGAGCTCGGCAACAAGTTTCCGAAGACGGGCCCCGAGCTGAAGGCGAAACTCGCCGGGTTCGGGCTCGTGTGCGTGTCGGGCTGGTATTCGGGCTTCCTCGCGGAAGTTGCGCCGGGCATGAGCGACGCCGATGCGGTCGCCGCGGAAATCGAGCGCTGCCGCGCGCACATGACGAAGCTGCAGTACAACGACGTGAACGTGGTCGTGTACGGCGAATGCGCGGGCACGATCCAGGGCAACATCGACACGCCGGTCGCGAAGCGGCCGCGCTTCGTCGACGAAGACGCATGGCGGCGCTACGCGGCACGCCTCGACGCATTCGGCGCGCACCTGCTCGACACGTACGGCATCAAGCTCGCCTACCATCACCACATGGGCGCATACGTCGAATCGCCCGACGACGTCGACCGGCTGATGGCGCTGACCGATCCGGCGAAGGTGTTCCTGCTGTTCGATACCGGCCACGCGTATTTCGGCGGCGCGGCCGACCCGGTGACGCTGTTGAAGAAACACGTATCGCGCGTGGTCCACGTGCATTGCAAGGACGTGCGGCCGCAGGTCGTCACGCAGGCGCGCAACGACGGCTGGAGCTTCCTGAACGGCGTGATCAACGGCACCTTCACGGTGCCCGGCGACGGCGCGCTCGACTACGAGGCGACGCTGCGCACGCTGAAGGATGCCGGCTACGAAGGCTGGCTCGTCGTCGAGGCCGAGCAGGATCCGGCCGTCGCGCCGAGCTATGCGTATGCGAAGAAGGGCTACGAATCGCTGCGCGCGATCGTCGACCGGTTGAGCGCGTGAGCCCCGTCCCCCCCGCTGTCACCCCATTGCGGAGCCCCATCCCATGACGATTTCTCCCCTGCTGGTCAAAGCATCGCCCGAGCGCGAAATCTGCAACGTCACGCCGGAATCGGCCGGCTGGAAGCACGTCGGCTTTCGCGCGCTGCGCCTGAAGGCCGGCGACACCGAAACGCTCGACACGGGCACGCGGGAACTGTGCGTCGTCGTGCTCACGGGCACGGTGCGCGCGGAAGTCGACGGCACGACCTACGATGCGCTCGGCAAGCGCGACAGCGTATTCGAGGACGTATCGCCCGATGCGCTGTACGTGCCGGGCGGCAAGACGGTCACGCTGGTCGCGACGCGCGATGCGGAAATCGCGCTGTGCACCGCGCCGTACGCGAGCGGCGACAAGCCCGTGCAACGCCTCGACGGCGAACGGATGCGCCGCTCGGTACGCGGCCAAGGCACCAACACGCGCTACGTGTGCGACATCCTGATGGGCGACAACCCGGCGGCCGAGCGCCTCCTCGTCGTCGAGGTCGTCACGCCGGCGAGCCATTCGAGCAGCTATCCGCCGCACAAGCACGACCGCGACGCAGCGCCCGACGAAACCTCGCTCGAGGAAACCTACTACCACCGGATCGATCCGCCGCAGGGTTTCGCGTTCCAGCGCGTGTACACGGACGACCGCAGCCTCGACGAAGCGTGCGCGGTCGAGAACCACGACGTCGTGATGGTGCCGCGCGGCTACCATCCGGTCGTCGCGCCGCACGGCTACAACCTGTACTACCTGAACGTGATGGCCGGGCCCAGCCGCGCGTGGGCGTTCAAGAACGACCCCGCGCATGAATGGATGCTCGACGCGGCGCCGAAGCGCTGAATGGAAGACGGGCCCGTGCGCGGCCCGTGACGATGCGATGCCCGGCACGCGCACCCAGAGCCGGGAACGCCACGGAGCCGCCATGGTGACGACCCTCTTTCGCCTCGATCCCCCCCCGTTCGACGACGACGCGTCGAACCCGGCGCTGCCGCGCTTCGATGCGGCGCTTGCCCGCCGGATGGGCGAGATCGCGGTCAACCTCGCGTCGCGCCGCGGGCTGCCGATCGCGGTGAGCATCGTCGGCGAGCAGGCGCCGCTGTTTTACTGCGCGCTCGACGGCAGCCACGCGAACGACAGCGACGCGATCCGCCGGCGACAGAACACGGTGTTGCGCTTCGGCCTCAGCTCACTCGCGGTCGGCGAGCGCTTTCGACGCGCCGGCTGGTCGCTGCAGTCGCAGGGGCTGTCGGATGACGACTACGCGCTCGACGGCGGCGGCGTGCCGTTGCGCGTCGCCGGGGCCGGCATCGTCGGCGCGATGACGATCGCGGGGCTCGACTCGGAACACAATCACGCGCTCGTCGTCGAGAGCCTGCAGTGGCACGTGGGCCGTTACGCGCTCGCGCCGCACGCGTAACGACAAGGGCGGCACGACCGGCGCAAGCGCGCCGAGGCACCGCCCCGCCCGATCAGTTCAACCCGCCGCTCACGACGAGATGCTCGCCGGTCATCCAGCGTGCATCGTCCGACGCGAGGAACACGGCCACCGACGCGATGTCGTCCGGCTCGCCGAGGCGGCCGAGCGGCGTCTCGCTGCGCACCTGCTTGTCGAGATCCGAACCGATGATGCCCGCGCTGTGCGTGCCCTCGGTCACGATCATCCCCGGGTTGATCGCGTTCACGCGAATCTTGCGCGGGCCGAGCTCGAGCGCGAGCACGCCGGTGATCGCGTCGACCGCGCCCTTGGTGCCGCTGTAGACGGCGCTGGCGGGCGGCGTGATGCTGGTCACCACCGAGCTGATGTTGATGATGCTCGCGCCTTCGCCGAGATGCTTGACGGCGGCCTGCGTCGTCAGCAGCACGCCGAACACGTTCGTGTCGAACTGCCGGCGATAGTGCTCTTCGGTGATCGCCTCGATCGGCGCGAATTCGTACACGCCGGAATTGTTGACGAGCACGTCGAGACGGCCGTACGTGTCGATCGCCGTATCGACGATGCGCTGCGCGTCGGCTGCCTTCGACACGTCGCCGCCCACCGCGACCGCGCGGCCACCCGCTTCGACGATCGCGCCGACGACCGCGTCGGCACCCGCCTTGCTGCTCGCATAGTTGACGACGACCGACGCGCCTTCGGCGGCCAGTGCCTTCGCGATTGCCGCGCCGATGCCCTTCGATCCGCCCGTGACGATCGCGACCTTGCCTGCCAGCTTGCTCATGATTTCATTCCTCAGTCAAAAGACCTTCGATGGATGGCGCCGGTTGCCGCGCAGTGTGTCGATGCGGCGACCGGCATGCATGGCAATGTACGGTGCGGCGCGGCAGCGATAAAGCGGCTCGACACGAATTGACTGGCGGAGTTTGCCGAACAATCGCTCGCGCGCCGTCAGCCGGCGCTGAGCCAGGCGTTCGCGACCTCGCCGCCCAGGCCGTCGAGCGCGCCGTCGTAGACGATCCGTCCGCGCCCCATCACCGCGACGCGCCGCGCGAGCCGCGGCGCGAACTGCAGCCGCTGCTCGATCAGCAGGATCGCGACGCCGTCGGCCTGCAGCGCGGCCAGGCACGCGCCGACTTCGTCGACCGCGAGCGGCGCGAGGCCTTCGGCCGGTTCGTCGACGATCAGCACGCGCGGGCGGCCGGCCAGCGCACGCACCAGCGCGAGCACCTGCTGTTCGCCGCCCGACAGCCGCCCGGCTTTCACGTCCGCGCGCGCGGACAGCAGCGGAAAGCGGTCGAACAGCCGTTCGAGCGCCGCGCGTTCGGCCGCACCGCGGGCGCCGCGCAGCCCGAGCCGCAGGTTGTCGCGCACCGTCAGCAGCGGGAACACGTCGCGGCTTTCGGCAACGTAAGCGACACCGCGCCGCGCGATCTCGAACGTGCGCGCGCCCACGCATTCGGCGCCGTCGATGCGCACCGAGCCGGCCGTGCGCACGAGCCCCATCACGGCCTTCGCGAGCGTCGAGCGCCCCGAGCCGTTGCGGCCGAGCAGCGCGAGCGTCTCGCCCGGGGCAAGCGCAAGATCGACGCCGTCGAGCACGGGTTGCAGGCCGTACCCCGCGCGCAGGCCGCGGATGTCGAGCAGCACGCTCACAGGCCGCCCTCGCCCAGGTAGGCGGCCCGCACGGCCGGATCGGCGCGGATCGCATCGGGTGCGCCGGTCGCGACCACCGTGCCGCGCACGAGCACCGTGATGCGCTCGGCGAACCCGAACACCGTGTCCATGTCGTGCTCGATCAGCAGGACCGTTCGCCCCTGCGTCGTCGCACGGATCAGCGCGATCATCCGCGCCGCCTGCGTGCGGCTCATGCCGGCCGTCGGCTCGTCGAGCAGCAGCGTGCGCGCCCCGCTCGCGAGCGCGATCCCGAGATCGAGCGCGCGCTGTTCCGCATAGCCCAGCTCGGCGGCCGGCGTGTCGCGGTGCGCGTCGAGGCCGATGTCGTGCAGCACGCGCCCGGCCGCGAGATCGACCGACGCCGATTCGCGCAGTCGGTTCCACCAGCGCCGCCGTTCGGCGGGCGCATGCAGTGCCGCACAACGCAGGTTGTCGAACACGGACAGCCGCGCGAATGCGCTCGTCTGCTGGAAACTGCGGCCGATGCCGAGCCGGCTCGCGACAACCGGCCCGCGCCCGCGCAGCTCCACGCCATGCAGCACCACGCGCCCGCGCGTGGGCCGCGTCGCACCGGCGATCACGCCGAACAGCGTCGACTTGCCCGCGCCGTTCGGCCCGATCAGCGCATGACGCTCGCCGGCCGCGATGCTCAGCTCGACGCCGTCGAGCACCGTCTGCGCGCCGAAGCGCTGCACGACGCCGTGCAGCGCGATCGCGTTGCCGTTCATCGCGCGTCCTCCCGCTTGCCGGCCTGCCCGCCCGGCGCAAACCGCGCGCGCCAGCCCCACAGCAGCGTGCCGATGCCGGCCGCCGAACACGCGACGGCCCAGCCGGCCGGCGTATCGGCGTCGATGCGCCAGGCGCCGAACGCGAAGCCTGCGCCGTCGTCCTGCGCGAAGCGCCACGCATAACCGAGCTCCGCCGCGCAGACGATCGCGACGCCCCAGAACACGCACGCGGCGACCGCGCACAGCATGCGCCACCGCTCGGCCGCCGGCGCGCCGCGCCGCGATGCTTGTGCGAGCGCCTGCACGATCCCGGCGATCCCGCGCGGCGCGGCCACGACGATCGCGACGAACAGCACGCCGAGATACAGCGCCCACGCGCGCGACACGCCCGCGACGACGATGCTCAGCAGGGTCAGCACGGCGGCACCGGCTGCCGGCCCGAAGAACGTACCGGTGCCGCCGATCACCGCGGCGATCAGCACGGTCGCCGAACGCGCCATCGACACGCTGTCGGGCGTCGCGATTTCGACGTCGATCAGCGTCAGCGTGCCCGCGACACCCGCGAAGAACGACGCGCAGGTGACCATCGCGAGCCGCACGCGGCGCGGATCGGTGCCGAGCGCGGCGACGCGCGCGGGGTTGTCGCGCACCGCGTTCGCGAGCCGAGCGAGCGGCATGCGCGTCAGCGCGTGCATGGCCCACGCCGACGCGATGCACCACGCGGCGATGACCGCATACGCCTGCACCGGTGCGCCGAAATGCCAGCCGCCCCACGGCGTGCCGCTCGCGCGGTCGATCGGCACGCCGCCGATTCCGCCGAACCACGCGGGCACGCTCCAGGCGGCGGCCGCGACGCATTCGCCGAGCCCGAGCGTGATCATCGCGAACGCGGTGCCCGAACGGCGCGTCGCGAGCAGTCCGGCCGCGAAGCCGAAACCGGCACCGGCCATGCCGCCGACGAGCGGCAACAGCGGCAGCGGGCCGCCGAAGTGGTTGAACCAGTGCGCGGCCGCGAACGCGCCGAGGCCCGCGAACGCCGCGTGGCCGAACGACAGCAGCCCGGTCGTGCCGAGCTGCAGGTTGTACGACAGCGCGAGCACGACCAGCGCGGCCGTCTGCGCGAGATAACCGAGCACCGCGCCATGCGGCCACAGCCACGCGGGCAGCGCGACGCACGCGGCGAACAGCGCCCCGCGCGCCAGGCCGGCGGCGAGCATGCGGCTACGCATCGGCGCGCTCGCCGAACAGTCCGCGCGGCCGCGCGACCAGCACCGCGACGAGCAGCAGGTACGGCACCAGCGGCGCGAGCTGCGCGATCGATACCGCGGCCACGCTGTCGGGCAGCGCGACGCCGGCCCATGACGCGAGGTCGCGCAGCGACGTATCGCTCGCGGCCGCGAAGGTCTGCGCGCAACCGACGGCGAGCGACGCCGCGAACGCGCCGCCGAGCGAACCGAGCCCGCCGATCACGACGACCGCGAACACGACCGAACCGACGGTTTCGGCCAGCGCGGGTTCGATCACCGCGAGCGGCGCGCCGATCACGCCGGCCAGCGCGGCCAGCGCGGTACCCGCGCCGAACAGCGCCGTCATCACGCGCGGCACGTCGTAGCCGAGCGCCTCGACGGCCGCCCGGTGCGTGAGTGCCGCGCGCACCACGAGCCCGATGCGCGACGTGCGCAACAACGCGCCGAGCGCGACGAGCATCGCCGCGGACATTCCCATCATGAACAGCCGGTAGCGCGGCAGCGCGAGGCCGAAGACGGTCGCGGGCGCGCCGTCGAACAGCGCCGGCACGGGGGCCGGCAGCGGCGCCAGGCCCCACACGAGTTTCGCGCCCTCGCCGATCAGGTACGCGAGCCCGAAGGTCAGCAGCAGTTCGCTCGTATGGCCGCGCGCCTGGACCCGGCGCAGCAGCGTGCGTTCGCAGCCGGCGCCGAGCAGCCCGACCGCGAGCGGCGCGAGGACCAGCGCGGGCCAGAAGCCCGCGCGGGCCGCGATGCTGTAGCCGACATACGCGCCGAGCATGTAGAAGCTCGCGTGTGCGAAGTTGAGCACGCCCTGCACGCTGAAGATCAGCGTGAGACCGGCCGACAGCATGAACAGCAGCAAGCCGTAGCTGAGGCCGTTGAAGGCCTGGAGCGCGAAGGCGTGCACCGCGAAGTCAGGCCGCGAGCGGCTCGAGCGCGGCGCGCAGCGCGTCGGGCAGCGGCACCGGGCGGCGCGTGCCGCGATCGACGTACACGTGCACGAAATGCCCCTGTGCGGCGGGCGACGCGTCGCCCTGCGCGAACAGCCCGACCTCGTAGCGCACGCTCGACGTGCCGAGCTTCACGACCCGCAAGCCCGCGTCGACCGACTGCGGAAACACCAGCGGCGCGAAGTAGTTGCACTGCGTCTCGACCACGAGGCCGATCGTCTGCCCGTGCTCGACGTCGAGCACGCCGGCGCGGATCAGGTATTCGTTCACGACCGTGTCGAAGTAGCTGTAGTAGACGACGTTGTTCACGTGCCCGTAGACGTCGTTGTCCATCCAGCGGGTCGTGATCGGCAGGAAGTGGCGATAGGCGTCGCGCGGACGCGGTTGCGGCTTGTCGGACATGGCGATGGCGGTCAGGACGATGAAAGCGCTGAGGACGAAGCGCGGCGGCCGCGTGGCACGGCGCACCGGCAAGAAACCGGGCGCCGCGATCGCTCGCGGCACGGCGGCGGCAACCCGACTGGCCGGCCCGTCACTGGCCCGGCCGGTCGACGAATTCGAAATCGAGGCCGCGCGCACGCATCCAGTCGGCGAGCGCGACACCCGTGCCGGCGCGCCACGGGCGCAGCAGCGGCGGATCGACGAGCTTGTATTCGAGCAGTTCCGGCGACAGCGCGACCGTGCCCGACGCGCGCACGTGGTACGCGATGATCAGTTCGTTCTTGCGGATGAATTCGTAGACGCCGACGAGCGACACGTGCTCGGCCTTCAGGGCCGTTTCCTCGAACACCTCGCGCGCGATGCCGTCCTCGGGCGTCTCGCCGTTCTCGAGGAAGCCGGTGATCAGCGCGAACATGCCTTCGGGCCAGGCCGCGTTGCGCGCAAGCAGGATCTTGCCGTCGAGCTCGACGATCGCGGCCACCACCGGCAGCGGGTTGTTCCAGTGCACGTAGCCGCATGCGTCGTCGGGACAGGCCTGGCGGACGCGGCCGCCTTCATGGTCGGGATCGGCGCGCTCGGTGAGCGGGCTCGCGCAGCGCGGGCAGAAGCGGTAGTCGGCGGTGGTCATCGATGGGGATCTGGCGGGCGCGGGAAAGGCCTCATTCTAGCGAGTTTGCCGGCCGCAAGCCGTCGCCCGTGAAAGCGGACGACAGTGGCCGCCCCTCGCGCGACGCGTGCCGAATCCCGACCGTTGCCGCTCCCCCGCGCGCGCGGCACACCACGAAAAAGGGGGCTTCACGGCTCGGCGTGAAGCCCCCTTTGCGCGGCACGACCGCGACCAAGGCCACCGGCGACGGCATACGTGCCGCCATCGCCGGCCGGCCATCCCGTCAGGCACGCACGCCGGGCGGGTGTCGGATCGAAGCCGCAATGGCTCGACGTTCCCGGAAAGCGTGTATCACCACCACGAACACCGCCTCCCGGAATGCGGCGATCAGTTCCGGATGTCGCCGAAATCGAGGCCCGCGACCGGCACCGCCGCCGCGCTTCCGCTCACGCTGCTGCCGCGCACGGAGCCGATGTTGAGGCCGACCAGCCCGCCGTAGAACTGGTCGTAACCGGCCGTGTACGCAACACGGCTCCTCGAGCTCGAGTTCTCGACCGTACCGAAGTTTCCACCCGCCACGCCACCCAGCCGCGCATTACGCCCGCCGGACACCTTGCCTGACGACGACGACGACGCGATCCTGCCTGCGTTGTTGCCGACGAGACCGCCGACCCAACTGTAATCACCGCCCTTTGCCGAACCCGACGAGTCCGACGCATTGATCGATGCGCCAGCGGAGTTGATGCCGACCAGTCCGCCGACGTTGCCATCGGTTCCGGCAACGACGTCACCCGATGCGCTCGACGACGATACGCTGCCGTCATTGCGTCCGACCAGACCGCCCGCATCGCCGGCTCCGTCGACGGTCACGGCCCCGCTCGCGCTGGCGCTCGCCACCGTGCCGGCGTTCTTGCCGACGAGCCCGCCGGCGCTGCTGTTCGCACCGGCCGATACGTCGCCCGCCGCGGAGGACGCGGTAAGGGTGCCGCCGTTTCCGTTCTCGCCGACCAGACCGCCAGCCTTCGCGTTGTCGCCCACGGTCACGCTGCCCTTCGCGTCGGACGCTTCGATCGATGCGGCGTTGTAGCCGACGAGGCCGCCCGCCGTCGCGTAGCGGCCCGCCTTCACGGTCGCACTCGACGAAGAGGCCTTGATCCGTCCTGCCTTGTCCCCGCCTTCGTTGAAGCCGACGAGACCGCCGACACGCCCGCCGCTGCCCGGCGCGTTGACGCTGCCCGCAGCCGACGAGCCCGCGATGATGCCCCGGTTGACCCCGACCAGGCCGCCCGTGCCGCCCGCCGAGCGGCTGCTCACCTGAACGTCGACGCGGCTGTTCGCGATGGTCGCATCGCCGAGGTCGGGGTACAGGACCGTGCGGTTTTCGCCGACCAGGCCGCCAACCGCCAACGCATTCTTGTCGCCTTCGACCCGGCCCGACACGAACGCGCGATCGATCGAACCGCTCAGATTGCTGCCGACCAGGCCGCCGACATACGTCAGGCCTTCGCCGCTCACGAACACATCCTTCGCCTTCACGTTCGAGATCTTGCCCGCGTTGGCGCCTGCCAATGCGCCCACGCTGACGGGAGTGCGATTGGGCTGACCAAACGCTTGCGCCCTGACGTTCTCCAGCGTGAGGTTGGAGATCCGGCCAACGTTGCTCGCGAACAGCCCGACGAAGGCTGCGCCGGGATTCACGACCGACAGGTTGCCGATGGTATTGCCGAGGCCGTCGAACACGCCGCCGAATGCGTTGCTGTTGCCGCCGAGGCTGCGGAACTGCGCGCCGTTGCCGTTGATCGCATTGCCCAGCACGTAACGGCCGTTCAGGTTGCCGTCGACGTCGCGCAACCCCGTGAGGTCATGAATCACGCGATACGCTTCCCCGTTTGCCGAGAACGATGCATTGCGCCCCGACAGCGTGACCACCGCACCGTCGTTCGCCAGCGTATGCCCGCTGCCCGAATTCAGCTCGAGGTGCGCGTTTTCGCCCGTCAGCGCCAACGTGTTGCCGATACGGACGCGCTTCGCCGCATTCACCGCCACGCCCGCGTTCGCGCCGCTCGCCGTCAGCGACTGCTTCAGGTCGACGTTGCCCTTTTGCGACGTCAGCGTCAGCGCGTTGTCGCCCGTCCAGGTCACCGCGTCATTCACCGTCAGATCGCCCGACGTATTGGTCAACGCGACGTTCGTCGTGCCCAGGTTGCGCGACAGCGTCTCCCCGTCGATCGCGTTGGCTCCGGAGCCGACCCCTGCGTTGGCCGCCTCGATCGTCCACCGGCCCGTGCGGCCCGACGCCGCGCGCGTATCCACCTGCGCGTCGCGCGCCACCGTCACCCGCTCGCCACGCGTCGTCACCGCGCCGCCTGCCGTCGATGCGTCCTGCGCACTCGCGTCGAGCTTCCCGCCGACATGAACCTGGCCGCCGTCCAGCGTGATCTTCCCGTCGCGGCTGCTCAGGCCCTTCGCCTCGATCGCGCCGCTGTTCTTCACCACCGAACCCAGCAGACCGCCCGCCGCGCGCGCCGTCATCAGCACTTCACCGCCGTCCGCCTGCAGCAGCCCGCCGTTGTGCGCCTGCGCGTCCACCGCCCCGCCTTCCACCTGCAGGCTCAGCAGCCCCTGGCCGTCGAAGTTCACGTTGAACGCATTGCCCGCGCCCAGCGCCACGCGCCCCATCTGCGCGCGGATCACACCCGTGTTCGACACCCGCGCGCCCAACAGCGCCACGCTGCCGCCGTCCGCCGCCGTGATCGTCCCCGCGTTCTGCACCGACTGGCTCGACGTCCCCGCGAACCGGTAGCGCCCCGCCAGGAAATCCGCGTCCGACAGGTTCTGCGTCGACGCCACCAGACCGCCCACGTTCACCTGGGCACCCGCACCGAACATCACCCCGTTCGGGTTCACCAGGAACACCCGGCCGTTCGCGTCGAGCTGACCCAGGATCTGACTGCCGTTCGACCCGAGCACCCGGTTCAGCGCCATCGACTGGCTCCCTGGCTGCTTGAACGACACCCGCTCGCCGCTGCCCACGCTGAAGTCCTGCCAGTTCGTGATCAGCTTGTCCGTGTGCTGGTGGATCGACATCGTTTTGCCGTCCACCGACGTGTCGATGTTCGCCTTTCCCGACTCGATCACGCCGCCCGTCGGCAGCGCGTACGCGCCCGACGCCGCGAGACCCAGCAGCGACACGCCCGCCGCGAGCAGGCGCTTGCCGCCGCTCGACTTGCCACGACGGCGCGCCGTTTCCCCGACCGCGCACCAGCCTCCCTGCGCTTCATTCCATACCAACGAGTAGGCTTTATTCATTTTGGGATCCTCTTCAATTTACTCAAGAAAGACCGTCTTGCCAGACGGACTGTGATCACGCTCGCTCAGAAATACTGAGCGGCCTGAACCCATACGCTCGGCGCGCGGGTCGGCGAGTCGCCGCCCCTGCCGAGCGGCAATGCGGCAGTCAGCGACACCTGCCGGGTCGAGCCGTACCAGCTCGCGCCGAAGCCCACCGACTGCATGTGCTGCGTATTCCGTTCGCGCGTCCATGGATGCCGGTTGAGCTGCACGCCGCCCGCGTCGACGAACGTGCTGACCTGCCATCCGGGCGCGGCGAGATAACGCAGTTCCGCGCTTGCCTGCCAACCCTGATCGCCGCTGCCTTCGCCGAGCGCATACGCGCGCACGCCGTATGGTCCGCCGAGGCTGAATTTCTCCGACGAATCGAGATTGCGCGACGCAAGCTGGCCGCTGACCTGCGCGTACACCTGGAACCGGCTGCCCACGGCCTGAATGCGCTGCAGGTTCAGGTTCAGCTTCGTGAAACTGCCGATCGCGTTCGTCAACTCGTTCGCTCCGAGCGCATCGTTGCTGCGCAAGCGCCCGACGCCGAACATCACCGAGAAGCCGTTGCGACCGCCGCCCAGCCAGCCGTCCTGGCTGTTCCCGCTGAGCGCGACAGTCCACAGGCCGACGTTCTTGTCGTTGCGCAACGAAAAGACGCCGTATTCGTCATGCAGGTTCTTGTTCTCGTACTGAACCTGGGCCGTAAGGCCCGCGTTGCGTGCGCGCACGATCGGCTGCGCGACGTACACGGTCTGCACGCTCGCGCGCCCGCTCGCGTCGAGATCGGAAAAGCCGCCGGCGAGCCGGTAGCGCAGCGACGAATACCCCACCCCGAACCGCGTCGACGCCGGTCCGACCGGCACCTGATAGGCGGCGCGGTAATAGCGTTGCCGTTCATTGCTGACGAGCCCGCGCAGGCTCAGGCGATCGCCGAGCCGCAGCGGCGCATTGACGTCGACGCTGCCGCCGACGCGGTAACGCCCCGTCGACGGATCGCCGAAGTTGTCGAATTCGAGCGCCCCGGAAGCAGGCGACGCGCGCCCGGCCTCGACGACGAGATCGGTGGTGCCTGGCGCGTCGCCGGGACGCAACGTGCCGCGCGCGCCGACGCCCGCCAGATCGTCGAGCAGCAGCAGGCTGCGCTCGAGACTGGCGCCACGGACGACGTCGCCCGCGCGCAGTGCCGCGAGCGGCTGGCGCAGCACGGCGTCGAATACGCGGGAATGGTTCTGGATCTCGATGCGACCGTAGCGGCCTTCGACGACTTCGATGCGCACGACGCCGTCGTCGATCTCCTGCTTCGGCAGATAGGCTCGCGCGAGCACGTAGCCGCGCGCGCGATAGAAGGCGGAGATCCGCTCGGCCGCGCGCTGAAGATCGGCGAAGCCCAGCGCATCGCCGGCCAGATCGGCGACGAGCGCCTGCAGCGTTGCGCTGTCGAATACCGTATTGCCGCCGACCTCGAACCTGCGCACCCAAACACGTGCCCCGGTTTCGGCAGGCGCCTGCGCAGCGCTGCCGGACGGCACGATCTCAAGGTCGGGTGCGGCTTCCGCCGGCAGGTTCGGCCGGGACGTCTCGATGTCGCGCATCGCCGAGCCGGCGTTCGGCGCCTGCGCATACGCGTGGCCGAACAGGCTCGCGGCACCCGCTCCGCACAGCAGCGACAGGCACATCGCGCGGCCGACGCCGGCGGTCGCTCGCCGCATGCCGCGAGCGCCGATCACCCCGGCATACTCATCGGCAGCGCGAAGGCCCGCCGCCGGAAAACGGTCGATGTCGTCACGACAACGGACGACGATTCTGATTGGTTCTACCCACATGCGTCACGGCACCCTGAATCGAGTTGCCGGATACTCGCCGGCAATCAAATAATTCGGGGCATGCTACCGATCGATAGTCCGCGTGTATGTAGGGCACGTACGAAATTAGCGCGGCATTTTTCGTTCAATTAGAGACGTGTATCAGCGTTAGCGAGCTGAAACATCGCAATCCTATTCATTTATCCCGTGCGATGCCGGCGTGCGACGGCGATCGTCGCAAAGCCCGCGGCTCCGGCCAGCAGCACCGCGGCCGCGAGCCAGAGCACCGGCGTGAACGACGCGTACCGCGCAACCAGCGGTGCCGCGACGAGCGGCCCCAGGATCTGCCCGACCCCGTACGACGCGGTCGCATAACCCATCAGCCCGGCCGCGCGTTCTCCGTGGAGCCGCCGCGCCTCGCGCATCGCGAACAGCGTGATCGCGGTGAACGGCAGGCCGAGCAGCGCGCTGCCGACCGAGAAGCCGGCCGCGTTCGGCCACACGATCCCCGCCGCGATCCCGAGCGCCTGAGTCGCGCAGCCGGCGGCGAGCAGCAGCCGGTTGTCCCAGTGGCCGGGCAATCGCGAAGCGGCGATCGCGCCGACGATCAGCGCCGCGCCGAACATCGGCCAGAACAGGTCGGGCCACGGCGAGCCGGCCGGCAGCACGGCGCGCGCGATCACCGGCAGGAACGTCGCGGTGATGATGTAGCCGAAGCCCGGCATCCCGTACAGCACGACGAGCCACGCGGCGTCGACCCGATGGCGCCGCGCGTCGTCCGGTGCCGCGACCGTCGCCGCATGCCGGGCAGGCTCGGCCGTCGGCACGGCTGCCGACACCGGCGCACTGCCGAACGGGCGCCAGATCGCGATCGACAGCACGGCCGACAGCGCCGCGAAACCGAGCCAGCCGGGCGCCGCGCGCTGGCCGGCCAGCGCGCTGCCGATCAGCCCCGTCACCACGATGCCCACGCCGGGTCCCGCGTAGATCACCCCGCTCCACTCGGGCGCGTGCAGTTCGGCCAGCCGCCGCAGCCCCCATTGCGACACGAACACGAACGTCCAGGCGCTGACGACGCCCGCGACGAAGCGCACCACGAGCCACGCCGGCAACAGATGGCCGACGCCCATCGCGGCGGTCAGCAGCACGGTGGCGGCAAGCCCGACGCGCACCATCCGTGCGGGCGCGGCGCGCACCGCCGCGCAGCTGACCGCACCGACGAAATAGCCCGCGTAGTTCGCCGACGCGAGCCAACTGCCGGCCTTCAGACTGATCGAGCCGTCGGCGAGCATCAGCGGCAGCAGCGGCGTGAACGCGAAGCGGCCGACGCCGAGCGCGACCGCGAGCCCGATCATGCAGGCGAGCGCGGCCGCGCGGGCGCGGCGGTCGGCGTCGGCATCATCGGGCAGGTGTACGCCGGCGGCGGCGCTCGGGGCATCGGAACGGGACATGGCGGCATGGGCCGCGCGCGGAACGCGCCGGCCGGATCGGAAATCGGAACGTTTCCATCGTAGCTTGACCAAACGTTCTCGAAAAATGAATAATTGAGAATCCATTCATCGCTCGGAGAGAATCATGGATCTGGCGGCGCTGGCGATATTCCGGGCCGTGGTGCGCGAGAACGGCGTGACGCGCGCGGCGGCCAAGCTCAATCGCGTGCAGTCGAACGTCACGACGCGCATCAAGCAGCTCGAGGAGGAACTCGGCGCGGCGCTGTTCGTGCGCGACGGCCGCCGGCTCGTGCTGACGCCGGCCGGGCACACGCTGCTGCCGTATGCGGAGCGCCTGCTCGCGCTCGCCGACGAGGCGCGCGACGCGGTGCGCGAGGACACGCCGCGCGGGCGGCTGCGGCTCGGCACGATGGAGAGCACGGCCGCGAGCCGGCTGCCGACCGTGCTCGCGCGCTATCACCACGCGTGGCCCGACGTGTCGCTCGAACTGGTGACGGGCACGACGGGCTGGCTGATCGAGCGCGTGCGCGACTTCGAGATCGACGCCGCGCTGTTCGCGCGCCCGCCGGCACCCGACACGCTGCCCGACACATTCGAGACCGTGCCGGTCTTCCGCGAGAATCTGGTGCTGCTCACGCCGCGCGGCCATCCGCCGGTGCGCACGCCGCGCGACGTGATCCTGCCGACGCTGATCGCATTCGAGCGCGGCTGCACGTATCGCAAGTACGTCGAACAGTGGTACGCGGCGCACGGCGTCAAGCCGGCGCGCGTGCTCGAACTCGGCTCGTATCACGCGATCGTCGCGTGTGTCGCGGCAGGTGCCGGCGTCGCGGTCGCGCCGCGGTCGGTGCTCGACCTGCAGCCCGAGACCGGCAACATCGCCGCGCACGTGATCCCCGAGCTGGAGGGCATCGACACGCTGCTCGCGTGGCGGCAGGGTTATGCGTCGGCGGCGTTGGCCGCGTTGCGCGATGCGCTCACCGAAGCCGCACGGCAGCCGGATGGCGCGGCGAAGCCGCCGGTGGCCGTGCCGGTCTGAACCGCCGGCCCCCGCTTTTGCCGCGCACAAACAAACGGCCCGACCGGTATCAACCGGTCGGGCCGTTTTTCATGTCGAGCGACGCCGCCTTCAACGAGACGGCATCGCATCGGTCGTGGCGATCAGAGCCGCTCTTCGACCCAGCCCTTCACGCCGGCCAGCGCGCCGGGCAGGTTCGCCGGCTCGGTGCCGCCTGCCTGCGCCATGTCCGGGCGGCCACCGCCCTTGCCGCCGACCTGCTGCGCGACGAAGTTCACGAGCTCGCCGGCCTTGACCTTCTTGCTCGCATCCGGCGTGACGCCGGCGATCAGGCTGACCTTGCCGCCTTCGACGGCCGCCAGCACGATCGCCGCGCTCTTCAGCTTGTCCTTCAGCTTGTCGACCGTTTCGCGCAGCGTCTTCGCGTCCGCGCCGTCGAGCGTCGCGGCCAGCACGTACACGCCGCCGATTTCGACGGCCTGCTGCGCGAGCTCGTCGCCCTGGCTCGACGCGAGCTTCGACTTCAGCGCGCCCAGCTCCTTCTCGAGCGACTTCACCTGGTCCTGCACCTGCGCGATACGCTGCGTGAGTTCCGACGGCTGCGCCTTCAGCGCCGCTGCCGCTTCGTTCACACGCGCGTCGAGCTCCTGCACGTAGCGCAGCGCGTTGTCGCCGGTGATCGCCTCGACGCGGCGGATGCCGGCCGCGACGCCGCCTTCGACGACGATCTTGAAGAAGCCGATGTCGCCGCTGCGGCTCACGTGCGTGCCGCCGCACAGTTCGCGTGAGAAGCCGAGGTCGAGCACGCGCACTTCGTCGCCGTACTTCTCGCCGAACAGCGCCATCGCGCCGCCCTTCACCGCTTCGTCGTACGGCATCACGCGCACGATGCCCGGCGCGTTGGCCAGGATTTCGTTGTTGACGATCTGCTCGACGCGACGGATTTCGTCGTCGGTCATCGGTGCGTTGTGCGCGAAGTCGAAACGGGTCTTTTCCGCGTCGACCAGCGAACCCTTCTGCTGCACGTGCGCGCCGAGCACTTCGCGCAGCGCCTTGTGCATCAGGTGGGTGGCCGAGTGGTTGCGCTGCGTGCGTGCACGACGGTGCGCGTCGATCTCCGCGCGCAGCATGTCACCGACCTTCAGCGTGCCCTGCTCCAGCGTGCCGTGGTGGCCGATCACGTCGGCCTGCACCTTCAGCGTGTCAGCCACCGCGAAGCGCGTCGCGGCGTTCGCGAGCACGCCCTGGTCGCCGACCTGGCCGCCCGATTCCGCATAGAACGGCGTGTGGTCGAGCACGACGACCGCGTCCTGGCCGGTCTTCACTTCGTTGACCGACGAACCGTCGACGTACAGCGCGACGACCTTCGCGTCGTCGAACGCGATTTCCTCGTAACCGTGGAACGTGGTCTTCGCGCCCGTGTATTCGAGGCCCTGCGTGGCCTTGAACTTGCCGGCCGCGCGCGCCTGCTCGCGCTGGCGCGCCATCGCGTCGTCGAATGCCGGCTCGTCGACCGTCATCCCGCGCTCGCGGCACACGTCGGCCGTGAGGTCGAGCGGGAAGCCGTAGGTGTCGTGCAGCTTGAACGCGAGCTCGCCGTCGAGCACCTTGCCGCCCTTCGCCTCGACGTCGGCCAGCGCGGCCTCGAGGATCGACATGCCGTGCTCGATCGTCTCGAAGAAGCGCTCTTCTTCCTGGCGCAGCACGTCGGTCACGCGCTGCTCGGCTTCCTTCAGCTCCGGATACGCGACGCCCATCTCGGCGACGAGGTCGGCCACCAGCTTGTGGAAGAACGCGCCCTTGCGGCCGAGCTTGTAGCCGTGGCGGATCGCGCGGCGCACGATGCGGCGCAGCACGTAGCCGCGGCCTTCGTTGCCGGGGATCACGCCGTCGACGATCAGGAACGAGCATGCGCGGATGTGATCGGCGATCACCTTCAGCGAGTTGTTCGTGAGGTCGCTGATCTCGGTCACGCGCGCGGCGGCCTTGATCAGGTTCTGGAACAGGTCGATCTCGTAGTTGCTGTGCACGTGCTGCAGCACCGCGGCGAGACGCTCGAGGCCCATGCCGGTGTCGACCGACTGCTTCGGCAGGCGCGTCATGTTGCCCTGCGCGTCGCGGTTGAACTGCATGAACACGAGGTTCCAGATCTCGATGTAGCGGTCGCCGTCTTCTTCAGGCGACCCCGGCGGGCCACCCCACACGTCCGGGCCGTGGTCGTAGAAGATTTCGGTACACGGGCCGCACGGGCCGGTGTCGCCCATCGTCCAGAAGTTGTCCGACGCGTAGCGCGCGCCCTTGTTGTCGCCGATGCGGATGATGCGCTCGGTCGGCACGCCGACTTCCTTCGCCCAGATGTCGTAGGCTTCGTCGTCTTCCTGGTACACGGTGACCCACAGCTTGTCCTTCGGCAGCTGGTAGACCGTGGTCAGCAGTTCCCACGCGAACTTGATCGCGTCGTGCTTGAAGTAGTCGCCGAACGAGAAGTTGCCGAGCATCTCGAAGAACGTGTGGTGGCGCGCCGTGTAGCCGACGTTCTCGAGGTCGTTGTGCTTGCCGCCCGCGCGCACGCTGCGCTGCGCCGTCGTGGCGCGCGAGTACGGACGCGGGTCCGTGCCGAGGAACACGTCCTTGAACTGGACCATGCCCGAGTTCGTGAACATCAGCGTGGGGTCGTTACCGGGCACGAGGCTCGACGAGCGGACGATCGTGTGGCCCTTCGATTCGAAGAATTTGAGAAATTTCTCGCGGATTTCGGCAGCTTTCATGGCGTGCGGGGACAGTCTGGCAAAGACGGCTTCAAACGCCGGCGCCCTTGGACGGCGCGCGGCGGCATGGATTCGGAAACGGTCGATTATACGGGATCGGGGCCGGCTTCCGGGCAAAGCGCCGGCAAAGCGGCTCGGCCATCCGGACGGCCCGGCTGGGCCACCCGGATGGCCGATTCGCCTTAAGATGCTCGGCATGCCAATTCGCCTTGCCCGCCAAGGCCAGCCATGAAAGGAGACGATTCGACGATGGGTGCCCTGAGCCATATCCGCGTGCTGGACCTCACCCGCGTGCTCGCGGGCCCGTGGTGCGCGCAGACGCTTGCCGATTTCGGCGCGGACGTGATCAAGGTCGAGCGCCCGGGCGCCGGCGACGACACGCGCCACTGGGGGCCGCCGTACCTGAAGGACGCGGACGGCGCGGATACCGCCGAGGCCGCGTACTACCTGGCGGCGAACCGCAACAAGCGCTCGGTGACGGTCGACATCGCCACGCCCGAGGGCCAGCAGATCGTGCGCGAACTCGCCGCGCAAAGCGACGTCGTGCTCGAGAACTACAAGGTCGGCCAGTTGAAGAAATACGGGCTCGATTACGAATCGCTGCGCGCGGTGAAGCCCGACCTCGTCTACTGCTCGGTCACCGGCTTCGGCCAGACGGGCCCGTACGCGCATCGTGCCGGCTATGACTTCATCGTCCAGGGGATCGGCGGCTTCATGAGCATCACCGGCGAGCGCGACGGCGAGCCGGGCGGCGGCCCGCAGAAGGCCGGCGTCGCGATCGCCGACCTCGCGACCGGCCTCTACTCGACGATCGCGGTGCTCGCCGCCCTCACCCACCGCGACCGGACGGGCGAAGGCCAGTACATCGACATGGCGCTGCTCGACGTGCAGGTCGCGCTGCTCGCGAACATGAACACCAACTTCCTCGCGAGCGGCAAGCCGCCGGTGCGCTGGGGCAACGCGCATCCGAACATCGTGCCGTACCAGACGTTCCAGACGAGCGACGGGTGGATCATCGTCGCGGTCGGCAACGACGGGCAGTTCCGCAAGTTCGTCGAGGCGGGCGGCCGGCCCGAGCTGGCCGACGACGAGCGCTTCGCGACGAATCCGTCGCGCGTGCGCCACCGCGACACGCTGGTGCCGATCCTCGCGGACATGGTGAAGGCGCGCGGCAAGGCCGACTGGATCGACGCGCTCGAAGCGGCCGGCGTGCCGTGCGGGCCGATCAACGATCTCGACGAGGTGTTCGACAACGAGCAGGTCGTCGCGCGCGGGATGCAGGTGTCGCTGCCGCATCCGAGCGGCGCGGACGCGAAGCTCGTGCGCAACCCGATCCGGATGAGCGTGACGCCGCCCGACGCGCGTACCGCCCCGCCGCTGCTCGGCGCACAGACCGACGACGTGCTGCGCGACATGCTCGGCTACGACGACGCGAAGATCGCCCGGCTGCGCGCTAAACAGGCGATCTGAGAGGCGATCCGGGCACGGCGCCCGGCGCGGGTGCCGGCGGGTAGGCGGCGGCGGCCGCC
>NZ_QOBB01000031.1:0-54535 GCF_024704855.1 Burkholderia sp. HAN2018
TCGGCCGCGCGCGCCAGCGAGCTGCAGTATCGCAATGCACGGCTCGACGAGATCCGCGCGACCGGCGCGCGGTTCGCGGATACCGCGCGGCTCTACCAGGCGATGGGCACGCCGCCGGTCGACAAGGGCGGGCCGTCCGGCAAGGCCGGCAATACCGCCGGCGACGGCGCAACCGGCCAGCATGCGCGCGCCGCCACCGCCGATACCGCCGCCACTGACACGCCGCCTTCGCCGCAATAAGCCGCCCCGCCATCGCGTGCGCGCGGAATCCCCGCGCGCACGCTTCCCCATCTTCCGCTTGACCCTCACGTAGCGTAACGTTCGAGACTCCAGTGTGCGTACCGAACGGAGGAACGAATGCGACTGAAAGTGGGAGAACTGGCGAAACGCAGCGGGCTGACCGTCCGCACGCTTCATCACTATCACGCGATCGGTCTGCTGACGCCTTCGGCGCGCGCCGACAACGGCTACCGGCTGTACGACCGCCACGACATCGCCCGGCTCCACCAGATCCAGGCGTTGCGTCGCTTCGGCCTGTCGCTCACCGAAATCGGCGATCACCTGAACCGGCCCGGCACCCCGCTCGTCGATCTCGTCGCAAAGCAGATCGCGCTGCTCGACCGTCAGCTCGCGCAGACCGCGCAGCTGCGCGAGCGCCTCGTGAGCCTGCATGCGCAGCTCGCCGCGGGCACGGAGCCGGAGCTGGCCGATTGGCTCACCACACTGGAGTTGATGACCGTGTACGACAAATATTTTTCCGAGGAAGAACTCGCGCGCCTGCCGATGTACCAGAAAAGCCAGGCGGGCGACGCCGAATGGATCGCACTCGTCGACGAAGTGCGCGCGCTGCACGACGCGGGCGTACCCGCCGAGGACGAACGCCCCCGTGCGCTCGCCAGTCGCTGGATGAAGCTGCTCGTGCGCGACACGAACAACGACCCGCGGCTGCTGGCAAAGCTGAACCTGATGCACGAGCAAGAACCGGCGATGCAGTCGAAGATCGGCATTTCGACTGCGCTGCGCGACTATGTGCTGCGTGCGTCGTCCGAAAACAAGATGCGGATCTTCGAGAAGTACCTCGCGCCGGACGAGATCCGCTTCATGCGCGCGCACTACGGCGAACGCGCGATGGAATGGCCGCAACTGATGGGCGACGTGCGCGACGCGATCGATGCGGGCGCCCGACCTGCTTCGCCGGAAGGCCGCGCGCTCGCGCAGCGCTGGCTCGAGCTGTTCTGCAGCTATGCCGGCCACGATCCGGCCACGCATGCGAAATTCCGCGCGGCGATGATGAACGAGCCTGCACTGACGCAGGATACGTGGGTCGACGACACGCTGATCGGTTTCGTGCGGGAGGCGATGGCGCAGCTTGCGCCCGCGCGCTGAACGCGTTGAGCGCATGAACGTGCGGGCGGCAGGCGGGTTTCCCGCGTGCCGCCCGCTTCACCATTTGCAGCCTGTGTCGCGCACCGCATCCAGCGCGAGCATCGGCAACGCCAGCAGGCCCGCGCGTGAATACGCGTGCCGGCAGTCGGTGCGACGGGCATTCGACATGCCGTCGGCCAGCCTCGCATCGACGGTGTCACGGCGCGCGGCCACGCCGCCGGACGACGCGCCCAATGCCCCGACCGCCGCCTGCGCCGGACTGCGCGCCGCCGCATGCCGCGAGCCGATCGCGTCCAGATCGCGGCGCCAGTCGAGATCGGGGCCTGGTGCGTTCTCGGAACGGGGTTCACGTCGGGTCGCGATTGCGCCGGCAGGCGTTTCACCTTGCCGACGCGAAACGCCCTCCGTATTCGAAGACGCCCGCGTCGTCATGCGCGACACCGCAACCGCGGCGGATCGTTTCGTCGATGACACGGCGCCCTCCGCACCGCGCCCACTCGCGGCGGGCCCGGTTCGCCCGGCGTCATGCGTGCCCGCTGCGGGCACCGGCCGCGCGGGAATCAGCTCGACGCGCAGCGCGAGCCGGGGCCGCGCCCCGGCGTTCGGGCCGGCCACCGTCGACGCCCGCTGCAGCACGAACCATCCGAGCAGGTGAATCGATACGGACGCGACGACAGCCAGCGCGACGATGCGCGACCGGCGTCGCCCCGCCACGCCGGCAAGCCGCGATGGCGATGCGTCAGTCCGGCTCGCCGACACCGTCATCGCTGAACGCGAGCAGGTCGCCGGGCTGGCAGTCGAGATAACGGCAGATCGCCTCGAGCGTCGCGAAACGGATGCCCTTGACCTTCCCTTGCTTGAGCAGCGACAGATTCTGTTCGGTGATGCCGACCGCCGCCGCGAGATCCTTCGAGCGGACCTTGCGCGTCGCGAGCATCACATCGAGCTTGACCACGATCGACATGGCGCGCCTCAGACGAACTGCCGATGTTCGGCATCGAGTTCGCTCGCCTGCCGGAGGATGTGCGCGATGACCGCGATGCAGGCCGCGGTGAACAGCGCGACCACGTACGGCAGGCTGAACCCGATGCTGACCACGCGATGGCCGACCGGTTCGCGCAGCGTCGCCCACACGCTCAGGAGCGGTTCGCACAGCAGGCTCAGCAGCACCCACATCCCGATCGCACGGCCCGTCTTGCCGAGATGGCCGGCCGCTTGCGCGGAGAAATAGTCGCGGCGCGCGTAGGTGCGGAACAGCGCACGCAGATGACGCAGGCCGGTCGCGAGCGCGATCAGCGGCACGCTCGACAGCAGGATGCCGACCGCCTTCTGCCACCACGGGAACGCGGCGACATCCACGCGCAGGTTCGAGATCACCGAATCGGTGAGGCCGAATACGAGGCCGGGCCCCGACGCCGCGTTCAGCGACGGGAACGCCCAGCACGCGGCGTTGAGCACCAGCATGCCGACGATGAACCACAGCGTGACGGTGGCCATCTGCTGGCTGATACGGGCGATGCGATCGGAATGCATGACGTGTCCTCGACGACGAATGAACGAGCGTCGATTGTACGTCTGAAATTATCGTAAAACGATAATTAATTGCCGTTGAACCATGATTTTTTATTGTTCGACAGTTTTGACCCACCCCCAACAGGCGCGTGTCGCACGCGCCGTCACGATCGCCGGGCGCGCGCCTATCGGTAGTCGCGCGCGCTGATCGCGTGCCAGTGCTTCGTCATGTAGCGCAGAAACGCGGGTCGGGCTTTCAGGTCCGCATTCGGCACGGGCGCCGCGCCGCCGTCCATGAACTTGCCGTTGACCGTGACGGTTTCCTCGCCGCGCAGCACGTACTTCGTGCCCTGGTCGATCAGGAAGTACTTGACCTGGTCGGCGCTGACGTCGCCGCGGCAGCCGATCCTGTACGCGAACAGAAACTGCTTGCGGCCGTCGCCGAGCAGGTCGCGCATCTCGATCGATGCGGGCACGACGTCGAGAATCACGTCGACCGGACATGCCTTCACGTAGTCGCGCACCGTCCAGTCGGGCCGGCCGTCGAGCGTCGCGGCGACCTTGAGCTCGAGGTCGTCGCCGGACGCGGTGCGTGCGAGCGTCACCGCATGTACGCCGGCCGCATCGATCCACGTGTATTCGGTGGCGGCCTGCGCCAGGTTGCACAGCGCAGTGGCGGCAAGAAACAGGCAAGGCGAAAGGAAGCGTCTCTTCATCGGCGAGGTGGAAGCAGGATCGAACGCGCCATTATCGACACAGCCGCGTGCCTCTGCCAGCCGCCCGCCGCCTGCCCGTTCAGCGCTCGCGCGCCCCGAGCCCGAGCGCCTTCATCCGCCGGTACAACGTCCGCTCGCTCATCCCGACCTGCTCGGCGAGCGCCTTGCGCGTGCCGTCGAACGTGCGCGCGATGCGCACGAGCTCCGCGTCCGACACGCCGCGCGCATCGGCCGCGCGATCCTGCGGCGGCGCCGATGCGGCGACCAGCTCGGCCGGCAGGTGTTCGACCCGGATCGTCCCGTCGTCCGCGAACAGGCACGCGCGTTCGAGCACGTTGCGCAGCTCGCGGATATTGCCCGGCCACGCATAGGCATCGAGACACGCGCGCGCGCGTTCGGTCAGGACAAACGGCCGGGCCGCGAACGGCCGTGCGCCCGTCTCGCCCGCGCCGGCGCGCGCGTTCGCGATTCGCCGCAGGATCGATTCGGCCAGCAGCGCGACGTCCCCGCGCCGCTCGCGCAACGCCGGCAGCGGAATCGGAAACGCGTTGATCCGGTAGTAGAGATCCTGCCGGAACCGGCCGTCGTCGATCATCTCGCGCAGCGGCTTGTGCGTCGCCGCGACCAGCCGGAAGTCCGCGCGCAGCGCCTCGACGCCGCCGACGCGGCGGAACGTGCCCGACTCGATCAGGCGCAGCAGCTTCACCTGCATCGGCAGCGGGACGTCGCCGATCTCGTCGAGAAACAGCGTGCCGCCCTGCGCGGTCTCGACGAGGCCCGGCTTGCGCTGGTTCGCGCCCGTGAACGCGCCCTTCTCGTAACCGAACAGTTCGCTCTCGAACAGCGTCTCGGCGATCCCCGAGCAATCGACGACGACGAACGGCCCCATCGCGCGATCGCTCGCCTCGTGCAGCGCGCGGGCGAACAGCTCCTTGCCGGTGCCCGATTCGCCGAGCAGCAGCACCGGCAGCATCGACGGCGCGACGCGCTGCAGTGCGCCGAGCGCCGCATTGAACGCGTCGGCGCCGCCGACGAGCCCTTCCGCGCTCGGCTGCGCGGATGCGCTGCGCACCGTGGTCAGCCGCTCGACGTACGCGATCACGTTGCCGTGCGCATCGAAGATCGGCCGCAATTCGACGTCGACGTGTTCGGGGCCGCGCGGCGTGTGATGGATGTGCAGCACGCGGTTCAGCCCGCGCGACTCGAGCGCCTGCTTCATCGGGCAATGCTCGCCGGCCTGGTCGCACGGCACGTCGTAGTGATGCGACACCTGGAAGCAGTGCCGGCCCACGTGCTCGACGCCCGCGACGCCGAACTGGCGTCGGTACGCATCGTTCGCCGCGAGGATGCGGTAATCGGGATCGACGACGATCATCGGCTGCGGATCCTGCTCGAGATACGCGACGAGCGCGCGCACGTCGGGCATGACGTCGGGGCGCGGCGCGGGGACGATCGGGATGGTGTCGTGCGGATTCATGCGGACGCTCGGTGAAGGAGATGCCTGACGAACTGGCGGGCGCACTGCCAGGCGGACTGCCAATTCTGCCACGACACTGCCAGAAGTGGCAGTCGGCAGCGGCAACCGAACGCCGGCGACGCCCGTGCTTCGCCGCGCCTGCGCCGAAAACCCGAGTCGAATCAAATCCCTGGCAGATCGGCCAGTGCCGCGATGCAGGCTGGCACGCTTCTTGAGTTACAGATCGCGATTGCAGATGCAGAACCCGATCAAGGACACCCCGTGAGCGATGCCACCACGCTGTCGGTCGAAGGCTTTTTCGACCCGGCGACCCACACCGTCAGCTATCTCGTGCTCGATACCGCGAGCCGCGCATGCGCGCTGATCGACAGCGTGCTCGACTACGACCCGACATCCGGGCGCACGCGCACCGCCAGCGCCGACCGGCTGATCGCCCGCGTCGCCGAACTCGGCGCGGACGTGCACTGGCTGCTGGAGACCCACGTGCACGCCGACCACCTGTCGGCCGCGCCGTACCTGAAGGAACGCGTCGGCGGCCGGATCGCGATCGGTTCGCACGTGCGCCGCGTGCAGCACGTGTTCGGCACGCTGTTCAACGCGGGCCCCGGCTTCGCGCAGGACGGCCGCCAGTTCGACCGGCTGCTCGACGACGGCGACATGCTCGCGCTCGGCACGCTGACGATCCGCGCGCTGCATACGCCGGGCCACACGCCCGCGTGCATGACCTACTGCGTCGACGACGCGACGCAGCGCGCGGCATTCGTCGGCGACACGCTGTTCATGCCCGACTACGGCACGGCCCGCTGCGACTTCCCGGGCGGCGACGCGCGCACGCTGTACCGCTCGATCGCGCGCGTGCTCGGCCTGCCGCCCGACACGCGCCTGTACCTGTGCCACGACTACCAGCCGGGCGGCCGCGACGTGCAGTTCGTGACGACCGTGGCCGAGCAGCGCCGCGCGAACGTGCACGTGAAGGACGGCGTGACCGAGGACGATTTCGTCGCGATGCGTACCACGCGCGACGCCACGCTCGCCATGCCCGTGCTGATGCTGCCGTCCGTGCAGGTCAACATGCGCGCCGGCCACCTGCCCGAGCCCGAAGACAACGGCGTGCGCTACCTGAAGATCCCGCTCGACGCGATCTGAGCGCCGGCGCCCCAACCGAGACCCCGACATGACCTCCATCCGCAAGCTGACCGACGCGCTGTCGGTCTCGCCGCAGATCGCGGCGGCCGACCTGCCCGCGCTTCACGCGGCCGGCATCCGCGCGATCATCTGCAACCGCCCCGACGGCGAAGGCCCCGACCAGCCGACCGTCACCGAAATCCGCGCGGCCGCCGCGCCGCTCGGCATCGACGTGCTTTACCTGCCGGTCGATACGGGCAAGGTGACCGACGACCAGGCCGCGCAATTCGGCGCACTCGTCGCGTCGATCGACGGCCCGGTGCTCGCGTACTGCCGCAGCGGCATGCGTTCGGCCACGCTGTGGGCGTTGTCGCAAGCCGGCCTGCGCCCGCTGAACGACATCGTCGCGACGGCCGCCGCGGCCGGCTACGACCTGCACGCGCTCGCGTCGCGTGTCGTGTCAGGCGGCAAGCAGGCGGCACCGGCCGTCGACGCGCGGCACGACATCGTGATCGTCGGCGCGGGCGCGGCCGGCATCGCGGTCGCGTCGAGCCTGCTCGCGCGCGACGCGTCGCTCGACATCGCGGTGATCGATCCGGCCGACGTCCACTACTACCAGCCGGGCTGGACGATGGTCGGCGCGGGCGTGTTCCGCCCCGAGACTACCGCACGCCGGATCACCGACGTGCTGCCGCGCGGCGTGCACCGGATCCAGGCCGCCGTCGCGGGCTTCGAGCCCGACGCGCACGCGGTCGTGCTCGACGGCTGCCGCCGCATCGGCTATCGCAAGCTCGTCGTGTGCCCGGGGCTCAAGCTCGACTGGCACGCGATCGAAGGCCTCGCCGACACGCTCGGCCGCAACGGCGTCACGTCCAACTACCGTTACGACCTGGCGCCGTACACGTGGGAACTCGTGCGCGCGTTCCGCGGCGGCAACGCGCTCTTCACGCAGCCGCCGATGCCGATCAAGTGCGCAGGCGCACCGCAGAAAGCGATTTACCTGTCGTGCGACCACTGGCGGCGCGCGGGCCGCCTCGAGGCCGCGAACGTCGAGTTCCTGAATGCGGGCGGCGCGCTGTTCGGCGTCGTCGACTACGTACCCGCGCTGATGGAGTACGTGAAAAGCTACGACATCGCGTTGTCGTTCGGCCACAACCTCGTCTCGATCGACGGCCCGGCACGCCGGGCGACGTTCGCGCGCGCGCTGCCCGACGGCGGCAAGGAAACCGTGGTGCGCTCGTTCGACATGATCCACGTCGTGCCGCCGCAGAAGGCGCCCGATTTCGTGCGGTCGAGCCCGCTCGCCGATGCGGCCGGCTGGATCGACGTCGATCCGGCGACACTGCGCCACCGGCAGTATCCGGACATCTACGCGCTCGGCGACGCCACCAACACGACCAATGCGAAAACGGCCGCGGCCGCCCGCAAGCAGGCGCCCGTCGTCGCGCACAACCTGCTCGTGTCGCTCGGCCGCGCGCACGGCGACGCCGCATACGACGGCTACGGCTCGTGCCCGCTCACCGTCGAGCGCGGCAAGATCGTGCTCGCCGAATTCCTGTACGGCGGCAAGGTCGCGCCGACCTTCCCCGCGTGGCTGATCGACGGCAAGCGCCCGTCGCGGCTCGCGTGGCTGCTCAAGGAACGCGTGCTGCCGCCGCTCTACTGGAAGGCGATGCTCAAGGGCCGCGAATGGCTCGCGAAACCCGCGATCGCGCGTTGACCGGAGCCCGATGACGTCATGCTGATTTCCCTCGTACTGGGCGGTTTCGTCGGCGCCGTGCTCGGCCTGACCGGCGCCGGCGGCGGCATCCTCGCGGTGCCCGCGCTCGTCGTCGGCATGAGCTGGCCGATGCAGCAGGCCACGCCCGTCGCGCTCGTCGCGGTGGCCGGCAGCGCGGCGCTCGGCGCGCTCGAAGGCTTCCGCCGCGGGCTCGTGCGCTATCGCGCGGCACTGCTGATGGCGGTGGCCGGCGTGCCGCTGACCACGCTCGGCGTACGGCTCGCGCACGTGTTGCCGCAGCGCCTGCTGCTCGCGCTGTTCGCACTGACGATGCTGGTCGTCGCCGGCCGCCTGTTGCGGCAGGCGCTGCGGCATGCGGCGGTCGACGCCGACGCGTCGCCGCTGTGCGTCGGCCGCGTGAATCCCGATACGGGCCGGCTCGTGTGGTCCTGGCCGGTCGGTGTGGCGCTGGCGTCGACCGGCGCGATGACGGGCCTGATGACGGGGCTGCTCGGCGTCGGCGGCGGCTTCGTGATCGTGCCGATGCTGCGCAAGTTCACGAACGTGTCGATGCATGGGGTGGTCGCGACATCGCTGATGGTGATCGCGCTGGTCGGCACCGGCGGCGTGTTCGCGACGCTCGTGTCAGGCACGCGTGCACCGCTCGACGTGACGCTGTGGTTCACCGTCGCGACCGCACTCGGCATGGCCGCCGGTCGGGGCGCATCGAGACACCTCGCCGCGCGGCACGTACAGGCCGGGTTCGCGGCCGTACTCGTGTGCGTAGCGCTCGGGCTGCTGGCGAAGGCGGCGTTCGGCGCGTAATCGCGTACCGACCGGCGCCGGTCGACGCGCAGCGCCACCAGACAAAACGCCCGGCCGACTCGACGTCGATACCGGGCGTTTTTTATCGCGGGCGCCACCGGCCAACGGCGCGACGCCCCGTCGTCAAGACAGATGCTGGATGGCCGTCAATTCGGCCGTTTGAGCCATTTGCGCAGCCTGCCGGCAATCCCGGATCGCTCGACATACCCCAGCGCCGAAACCGCACACATCATTCCGATTGCCGCATACAGCAGGGCCATTTCTCCGTTCCTTGCGATGTCCGGCCAGGCTGCCTGTGTCAGAACCGCAAGAACGGTCAATCCAGCCGCACCGCCCACGATGACCAGCATCGGCAATACCGCCCTCCGAGGAAGCAGCGTGCTGGCCCGATAGACCGGATACGAAAGCAGCATTGCCACGGGAAATGCAACCGTGAAAGCCACAGCGGAAAAAAAGATCGAAACTTCGCCGAAATCCTTGACGGACACAATGCCGATCAACAAGCCTGCCACGATCGCGGCAGTCAGGCTTGCACCAAGCAATTCTGAAATCTTCAATTCCTTTCTCCCGTCGCGCCAGACAAAACGCCCGGCCCGACTCGTCGTCGGCACCGGGCGTTGTTCATGGCAGACGCCATTCAGGCGTCAGGTCGCGAACCCCGCCATCCGCTTGCGCTCCTGGCGCAGCATCACGAAGTTCGCGATCACGACGCCGGCCGTCACCGCGACGATGAACAGCGTCGCGAGCGCGTTCATCTCCGGGTTCAGCCCGAGGCGCACACGCGAGAACACCACGAGCGGCAGCGTCGTCGAGCCGGGGCCCGACAGGAACGCCGACAGCACGAGGTCGTCGATCGACAGCGTGAACGACAGCAGCCAGCCCGCGATCAGCGCCTGCGAGATCAGCGGCAGCGTGATCGTGAAGAACACCTTCAGCGGCGTCGCGCCGAGATCGAGCGCGGCCTCTTCCAGCGACGGGTTCAGCTCGCGCACGCGCGACTGCACGATGATCGCGACGTACGAGATGCACAGCATCACGTGGCCGAGCCAGATCGTGAAGATGCCGCGCTCGGCCGGCCAGCCGATCCACTTCGCCAGTTCGATGAACAGCAGCAGCAGCGAGATCCCCTGGATCACCTCGGGAATCACGAGCGGCGCGTTGATCATCCCGCTGAACAGCGCGAAACCGCGAAAACGCCCCATCCGCGCGAGCACGAAACCGGCCCAGGTGCCGATGATCACCGACGCGAACGCGGTCAGCACGCCGATCTTCAGCGACAGCCACGCGGCCGTCAGCAGTTCGTCGTCCTCGACGAGCGCCGAGTACCAGCGGAACGAGAACCCCGACCACACGGTGACGAGCTTCGACTCGTTGAACGAATAGACGATCAGGCTGATGATCGGGATGTACAGGAACGCGAAGCCGGCAAACAGCGCCGCGAACTGCAGGTAACGATTCGGCTTCATCGACGGCCTCCCTGCTCCTTCGCCTGGAAGTGCTGGAACATCGCCATCGGCACGAGCAGCAGCAGCACCATCGCGCAGGTCACGGCCGATGCCATCGGCCAGTCTGCGTTGTTGAAGAACTCGTTCCACATCACGCGGCCGATCATCAGCGTGTTCGCGCCGCCGAGCAGCTCGGGAATCACGTACTCGCCCACCGCCGGGATGAACACGAGCAGGCAGCCCGCGATGATCCCGTTCTTCGACAGCGGCAGCGTGATCTGCACGAACGCCTTCCACGGCTTCGCGCCGAGGTCGTACGCGGCCTCGAGCAGACGCAGGTCCATCTTCACCAGGTGCGCGTACAGCGGCATCACGAGGAACGGCAGGTACGAATACACCATCCCGATGTACACCGCGTAGTTGGTGCGATACAGCTCGATCGGCGTATGCGTGAGGCCGATCCACATCAGGAAGTTGTTCAGCAGCCCGTTGTTCTTCAGGATGCCGATCCACGCGTACACGCGGATCAGGAACGACGTCCAGAACGGCAGCATCACGCCCATCATCAGCAGGTTGCGGGTCGCCGGGTTCGAGCGCGCGATGTAGTACGCCATCGGATAGCCGATCAGCAGGCACAACAGCGTCGTGATCGCGGCCACCCACACCGAGTTCACGTAGGTCGCGAAATACAGGCTGTCCGTGAACAGGAACGCGTAGTGCGACAGGTTCAGCGCGACGTGCACGACGCCGTCGGCGTACGACGCAAGCTCCGTGTACGGCGGGATGCCGAGCTGCAGCTCCGCGAAACTGATCTTGACGACCAGCACGAACGGCACGAGGAAGAACAGCACGAGCCACGTGAACGGGCCGGCCACGACCGCCGTGGCGCCCGTCAGGTTGAAGCGCCGCACCGGCCACGAGAGCATGGACTTGAACGAGGTCATGACGTCAGCACCACGCCGGCAGTCGCGCTCCAGCGCACGTAGATCTCGTCGCCGAGCGACGGCGTGTCGAGCTCCGAAATCGCGAGGCTCGACACGTTCGCGATCACCGTCTTGCCGCCGTCGAGCTTCACGTGATACAGCGAATAGCCGCCCATGTACGCGACGTTGCCGATCCGGCCGCGCGCCCAGTTGAACGCGCCTTCGGGCGGCTTGCGCGTGAGCGCGATCCGCTCGGGGCGCACCGACACCGTGACCGGCATCCCGAGCGGGCCCGAGATCCCGTGGCTCACGTACAACCGGCTCGGCAGCTCCGGCGATTCGATGTACACGTGGTCGGGTTCGTCCTCGACGGTCACGCCTTCGAACAGGTTCGTCGAGCCGATGAATTCGGCCGAGAAGCGGCTGTTCGGGTATTCGTACACTTCGTTCGGCGAGCCGATCTGCACGATCTGGCCTTCGCTCATCACCGCGAGGCGATTGGCCATCGTCATCGCTTCTTCCTGGTCGTGCGTGACCATGATGCAGGTGACGCCGACCTTGTTCAGGATGTTGACGAGCTCGATCTGCGTGCGCTGGCGGATCTGCTTGTCGAGCGCGGACATCGGCTCGTCGAGCAGCAGCAGCTTCGGGCGCTTGACCAGCGAGCGGGCCAGCGCGACGCGCTGCTGCTGGCCGCCCGACAGCTGGTGCGGCTTGCGCTTCGCGTACTTGGTCATCTGCACGAGTTCGAGCGCCGCGGCCACGCGCTCCTTCAGCTCGGCCTTCGGCGTGCCTTCCTGCTTGAGGCCGAACGCGACGTTCGACTCGACCGACATGTGCGGGAACAGCGCATACGACTGGAACATCATGTTCACGGGCCGCTTGTACGGCGGCATCTGCGCGAGGTCCTCGCCGTCGATCAGGATCTTGCCCGACGTGACCGTCTCGAGGCCCGCGAGCATCCGCAGCAACGTCGACTTGCCGCAGCCCGAGCTGCCGAGCAGCGCGAACAGCTCGCCCTGGCGCACGGTCAGGTTGACGCTGCGCACGGCTTCGGTGTCGCCGAATTTCTTGACGACGTCGACGATCTGGACAAAGTTCTCGGCGCGCGCATCGGCGCCGGAGGAGGAAACGGAGGACGGTGCGCCCGCGACCGGCGCACCCGACTGGCTATTCATGATGTGCTGCATCTCTCCTGCGTTGAACGAACAAAGCCCCCGGGGGCACCAGGGGCTTCATGACTGCTGGGAACGCCGGCTCGCGTCAGCGGCCCGACTTCAGCTCGGTCCACAGACGCGTCTGCAGACGCTGGATTTCAGGCGGCAGCGGCTTGAGCAGGAACAGCGTCTTCACGACGTCGGCCGGCGGATAGACGGCCGGGTCGTTCGCGACGTCGGGCCGCACGTACTTGCGGGCCTCGGCGTTGGCGCTCGGGTAGTACACCGCGTTCGTGATCGCCGCGTGCACCTTCGGATCCTCGATGTAGTTGATCCACTCCAGCGCGGCTTCCTTGTTCTTCGCGTCCTTCGGGATCGCCATCACGTCGAACCACACCGGCGCGCCGCCCTTCGGAATGTAGTACTCGACCTTGTACGACTTCTTCGCCTCGATCGCGCGATGCTTCGCGATCACGACGTCGCCCGACCAGCCGAACGCGAAGCAGATGTCGCCGCCGACCAGGTCGTTGATGTAGCCCGACGAGTTGAATTGCGTGATGTACGGGCGGATCTTCTTCAGCACTTCCATCGCGGCCTTGTAGTCGGCCGGGTTCGTGCTCATCGGATCCTTGCCGATGTAGTGCAGCGTCGCCGCGAACATCTGGTCGGGCGCGTCGAGCACCGACACGCCGCAGGTCTTCAGCTTCGAGATGTTTTCCGGCTTGAACAGGATGTCCCAGTTGTCGAGCGGCACCTTGCCGAGCGCCTGCTGCGCCTTCGTCAGGTTGTACGCGAGACCGGTCGTGCCGTACGCCCAGGGCACCGAGAACTTGTTGCCCGGGTCCGCGCCGGCGACGAGCGCCATCAGCTGCGGATCGAGGTACTTGAGGTTCGGCAGCTTCGACTTGTCGAGCGGCGCGAAGATGCCGGCGGCGATCTGCTTGCCCGCGTAGTTGCTGGTCGGCACGACGATGTCGTAGCCCGAGCTGCCCGTCAGCAGCTTCGCCTGCAGCGTATCGTCGCTGTCGTAGTTGTCGTAGCGAACCTTGACGCCCGTCTGCTTCTCGAAGTTCGGGATCGTGTCCTTCGCAATGTAGTCCGACCAGTTATAGACATTGAGCTGCGTATCCTTCGCCGCTGCCGCCGATGCACCCACGCACAGCGCGAGCGCTGCGAACCGGCCCACTACCTTTGCTTTCATCCCGTTCTCCCTCCGGCCGGACACGTTGCCCGGCTGCCGTCTGCCTCGTCATGGCGGCGCATTCTGGCGCGCCGCCCCTCGAAAACCCCGAAAACTACCATCATTCGCGCCCCGTCACAAAAAAATCATGCCGGTGTCGCGCAAACGGAACAGATATCCCGCTGCCGGCCAGTCAGGCGGCCCGTGCGGCGGGACGTTCCCGGGGAATTCTATCGGGTAATCGGCGGCTGTCCACCGGGAACGACGGGCGGCGACGAAACCGGGTTCGCCGGCCGGACGCGAGCCGTGCGGCGGCCGCGCCCGAACCCGGCCGTACTGTCACGCCGCCGCACCGGTACGGCATGCCGGCCGCGCCCGTCCGACCGACCGGCCGCGATGCATTAAAATGGCGGCTGACGATTCAACTGCGTGAACCCCTCCAATGGCCTCCAATCTCCACGACCTGCCCGACAGCCCCTGCATCGGCGTGTGCTCGACCCTCTTCGACGAAGTCTGCAAGGGCTGCGGCCGCACGGCGGCCGAAGTGTCGAACTGGGTGTTCCTGAGCGACGACGAAAAGCGCGCGGTATGGGAGCGCATCCAGCGCGAAGGCACCGCGATGCGCTTCCAGTACGACAAGCTGTAAATCCGCCGCGCAAAAAAAAGCGGCATGCAGACCGCCATGCCGCCAACCCCAACTCTGTTCTGTTTCTGTTCCTGTTCCGTTCCCGCCGCGTCTAGAACTTCATCCCGACGCCCACGCCGACGATCAGCGGATCGATGTGCAGCGTGCCGATGCCCTTGTCGCCGAGCGTCGCATCGGTGCTCATCCAGATCTTCTTCACGTCGACGTTCATGAAGACCTTCTTCGTCAACTGCACGTCCACGCCGAACTGCAATGCCGGGCCGAAGCTGCTCTTGTTGATCGACACGCCCTGCCCGCCGACGTTGAGCCCGTTGTTGTAGAAGTACGTGTAGTTCACGCCCGCGCCGAAATACGGACGCACCTTGCCGGCATGGTTGAAGTGATACTGCAGCAGCAGCGTCGGCGGCAGCACGCCCACGCCGCCGAGATTGCCGAGGCTCGACGTCAGCTGGTGCCGCGACGTGCCGAGAATCAGTTCGACGCCGAGGTAGTCGCGGATCATGTACGTGAAGTCGAGCTCGGGCACGATCGCGTTGTTCACGCCGACGTTGAGCGCGCCCAGCGTGTCGCTCGCGCGTTCGTTCGGCTGGATGCTGATCGCACGCAGCCGGACCAGGACGTCGCCCTGGTTGATGCCGTCGCCCGGCGAGGCCGCGTGCGACAGCGAAGGCATCGCGGCGAAACTGGCCGCAACGGCGGCAGCGGTGACACAAGTTCGAATCGTTTTATGCATGGTACGGACCCCCAAAGAATGGTTCCCATTTTCCTCGTAGGGTCTTTTCATCGTCTTGATATCCGTCAAGCCAGCGTAAACGTGGGACGGTTTGCCGCAGGCTCGGTCGCACAGCCCGTCAGCAGCAGGTCGAGCAGGTCGCGCACGCTGCGAATCGCACGGCCGAACGGCAACGCCTCGCGGCCGCGGAAGAACAGCCCGTTCGCGACGTCGCCGCGCAGCGCCGCCGCCAGCCGTGTGTCGATGCAGAAATGGCCGAACTTCTCGATGCCGTCGCGCAAGCCGCATACGCTCAGGCATTCGAGCGCGGTCGGGCAGCGCTGCTTCAGCGCGCCGAGCTTGTTGCGGATGCGCGTCTCGTTGCGCAGGTAACGATCGAGCCACGGCGTTTTCACCGCGCGTGCGGGCAGCCCCGTCACGCTGACGAATTCGACGATGTCGTCGGGCGTCGCGTCGGCCAGCACGCGCTTGAAGTGCGGATGCGCATCGCCCTCTTCCGTCACCGCGAACGGCGTGCCGACCTGCACGCCGTTCGCGCCGGCCTCGAGCGCCGCGCGCACCGTGTCGTGACTGTTGATCCCGCCCGCAACGATCAGCGGGATTGTTTCGCGTGCGATGCCGAGCGATGCCATCACCTGCGCGGTCTCGTCGAGCACGCGTGCGAAATCGAAACGGCGGTCGTGCATGTCGTCGATCTGCGTGACGCCGAGATGGCCGCCCGCATGCGCCGGATGCTCGATCACGATCGCGTCGGGCAGGCGTCCCTTCTTCATCCACTTCTTCAGCACGAGCGCGATCCCGCGGCTGTCCGACAGGATCGGGATCAGCGCGATGTCGTGTCCTTGCGTGAGATCGGGCAGGTCGAGCGGCAGGCCCGCCCCCATCACGATCGCATCCGCGCCCTCGTCGCATGCGACCCGCACGTAGTCCGCATGCGCGCTCACGGCCTTCATCACGTTGACCGCGATCATCCCGCGTCCTTCGCTGTAGGTCTTCGCGAGACGGATCTCGCGGGCGAGCGCCTCGAGGTTCGCGGCCTCGAGCGTCGCGCGATCGGGTTGCGCGCGGCAACGCGCGAGCAGGTCCGCATGATGGTGACGCAGGTCGATGCTCGCGATCGTGCCGACCGCGCCTTCGCGCGCGACGCTGCCCGCCAGCCGGTGCGCGGAAATGCCGACGCCCATGCCGCCCTGCACGACAGGCAGCAAGGTGCGGCCGCGGATCGTCAGCGGCGGAAAGGAAGTGCGTACGGTCATCTGAAACCTCGTCGGAACATCGGAACCGCGATGATCGACGATCCACCGCCGCGCACCTTGACGACCGTCAATAAAAAAACGGCACCAGCGTGCCGTTTTCGGTTCGTGCGGCGCGAAGCGCTCAGGCAGGCTTCGCGGGCTTGAGCTGCATCGACTTGTACTCGAGATATTCCTCGAGCCCGTACACGCCGTTCTCGCGGCCATGCCCCGACTGCTTGTAGCCGCCGAACGGCGCGGCGCCGTTCCACGTGCCGCCGTTGATGTCCACCTGCCCGGTACGGATACGGCGCGCGATGCCCATCGCGCGTTCGTCGCTGCCGGCCCACACCGCGCCGCCGAGCCCGTACGGCGAATCGTTCGCGATCCGCACGGCCTCGTCCTCATCGCGATACGTGATGATCGACAGCACCGGCCCGAAGATTTCTTCCTGCGCGATCGTCGATTTCGGATCGACGCGGCCGAACACGGTCGGCTTCACGAAGAAGCCCTTCGTGAGCCCTTCCGGCAGGCCCGTGCCGCCCGTCACGAGCTCCGCGCCTTCGTCGATCCCGCGCTGGATGTAGTCCTGCACGCGCTGCTGCTGCACGGCCGACGCAAGCGCGCCGAGACGCGTCGCATCCTGCCGCGGGTCGCCCGCGACGTACGATTCCGCCGCGGCCTTCGCGATCTCGCGCGCTTCGTCGTAGCGCGCTTCCGGCACCAGCATCCGTGTATGCGCCGAGCAGGTCTGCCCCGCATTCAGGTAGCACGCGTTGACCGTGCCCTTCACCGCCGCCGCGAAATCGGCATCGTCGAGGATCACCGACGCCGACTTGCCGCCCAGCTCGAGCGCAACGCGCTTGACGCCCGCGGCCGCCAGCTCGGCCACGCGCTTGCCGGCGCGCGTCGAGCCCGTGAACGACACCATGTCGACGTCCGGATCGGTGGCCAGCACCTCGCCGACCACCGGGCCGTAGCCGCACACGAGGTTGAACACGCCGGCCGGCAGCCCCGCTTCGTGAATCGCTTCGGCAAGCATGAACGCGTTGAGCGGTGCGACTTCGGACGGCTTCAGGACGACCGTGCAGCCGGCCGCGAGCGCCGGTGCGACCTTCAGCGTCACCTGGTTGAGCGGGTAGTTCCACGGCGTGATCGCCGCGACGACACCCACCGGCTCGCGCACGACGAGCGAGTTGCCGACCTGTGCCTCGAACTCGAACGACTCGGCAAGCTTCGCGTACGCCTTCCAGTTGTAGATCGGGCCGCCGACCTGGATCGCGCGCGACAGCTTGATCGGCATCCCGACTTCGCCGGTGATCGACTGCGCGAGCTCCTCGCTGCGCGCCTGCAGGTGCTCGACGATCTTGCGCAGGTAGCCCGCGCGCGTCGAGGCCGGCGTGGCCGCCCACGCGTCGAAGGCCGCGCGCGCCGCGCGGATCGCGTCCTGCGCGTCGGATGCGACGCCTTCCGGAATCCGGCCGATCACGGCTTCGGTGCCCGAGTCGATCACGTCGATCGTGCCGGTGCCGGCCGGCTTGCGCCACGCGCCGTCGATATAGAACTGGTCGTAGATTTTCATCGTTTTCCGCCTCCAGGAAAGCCGACATTCTAGCGAGCGTTTCGGCCGGCCGGTGTGACGATTGACAGCTATTGGAAAGGTCTTTAGCCTCGGCGCCTCATTCATCATAAGAAAGGAGAATGCCTTGAGCATCCTGACCAAAATCGAGGGCGGCTATCTTCAGGTATTGCGCGTGATCGTGCTGTTGTTCGCGACCGCGGTCCTGATCGGCGGGGTCATATTCGGCGCGATCGCACTCGATGCGCGCCTGTCGAAACCGCCGAAAGTCGATTCGGCCATCCAGGTCGATCCCGCATCGTTCGCGTGGGAGAACGATGCAACCGCCAAGGCCACGCCGGCCGCCGGCGGCGCGGCAGCGAAGGACGACAACGCGTCGCCCGCGCTGCGCCTGTCGACGCAACTGTCGGGCATCGTGCAGAAGCACGGCCGGGCGGCCCTGTCGCCGGACTACGCGGTCGATCGCGACGCGTACGAGCCGTCGTTCCAGCGCGTGCTCGGCGACGACGACCATCCGGAAGTCGCGTACTACGAGCAGCAGATCGCGTATCTCGACAAGGTGCTGTCACGCGCGGACGTCGCGGCCAGCGTCAAGAAGAAAGTCACCGGGCACGGTGACGAATATGCGCGCGAGCAGGCATACACCGACGTCGTGTCGGCGGTCATGCGCGACTTCTCCGAGCGCTACGACGCACGCCGGACGGCGATCGACAACGAGAAGAAGGCCGCCGAAGAAACGGCTGCCGAGAACGGCCAGACCGCGCGCTTCGCCGGCGTCGCCGCGCTCGTCGCGCTGTATTCGTTCGTGTCGCTCGCGGTGCTGATCATCCTGATCCGCGTCGAGCGCAGCATCCGCTCGATCGCGCGCGCCACACACACGGCGACCTGATCCCGCTCATCCGCCAGCCCGCGCGCCGGGCTGCGGGGGCCCGGCAACGGGCCTGCTTCGCAGCGCAAGCGACCGCTTCCTGGTCGCTCCCCGGCCGCATCTTCCCGTGTCGTTCCTCACGCGCTCGCGCACTTTTCGTTCCCGCCGCTCCCTCATTCCGCCGTCGGCCATCCGCGCCGGCGCGGCGTCCGTTTCGCCACCGCCATGTCAGCATCCGCCCGGGTGCGCGGCCGGGCCCGCATCGTGCTATGTTTTTACTATCGGCACCGGCCCGTTGCAACCGGCGCCGCCCGGAATCGACGTATTTCGTGAGCGCTGCCATGTCCGACGCACCCCATACCCTCGGCTCGCAAGACCGCCTCGAGCTGCTTTGCTGGCTCACCTGCGGCAACCTCGGCGCGTTTTACCTCAACGAATCGTGGCCGGACGCCACGTTCCAGGTCCAGGCCGCGCACCGCTGGCTCGACCGCCATCACCGTCAGGCCGACTGGCTCGCGATCGCCAAGCTCGCGGCGCTCGCGCAGGACATCGCCAAGCGGCACGCCGGGTTCGTCGATGCGTCGTGGGCGCGCGACGCGGTCGAGGAAATCGTCGATACCGACGACCTCGACTATCGGGCGAAACTCGTGCAATGGGTCTACGAAGACTGCTGCAAGGCGCTCGCCGACAAGCGGCTGGCCGATTGACGATCGGGACGGCACGCGCGGCACCGCGCTCCTGTCGTTGACGGGAATGTCAGCCTGAAAGACTGACAGGGGCGGTACGTCGCGCACCGCACCCCGAATCGCGAGGCGCGCTTACAGCAGCGATTTCGCCTGCGTCAGCACCTTGTCGCAGATCTGCCTGGTTTGCCTGCTGCTTCAGTCCGCCGCCGCTCAGGTCGAGCTTGCTGCCATTGCCTGCGTCGAGCACACCGCTCGCACCGCTGGTATAGCCGCTGTCGGACGACGCGTTGCCGCCGAGCTTGCCCATCAGCGCGTCCTTCACCGACGACGCACCGCCGGATGCCCCGCCGAGATAGTTGTTCTGGATGCAGAACTGCAGCAGGCCCGCGACGTTGCCGGTGCTGCCCGGCATCAGCGACGAACCGCCACCGCCCGTCAACGCGCCGCCGATGCCGCCGAGGTTGCCGAGCGCACCGCCCGCGCTGCCGCCCGAATCGCCCCCGCCGCCGACCTGCTTCAGGACATCGCCCAGCTGCGCATGCGCCACCGAAAACGGCGCGAGCAATCCGATCAGCGCACCGGCAATGGTCGCGCGGTATAGACGTGCATTCATGTGAAGCCTCCCGGTTGTGACCGCGTGAGTACCGCGAATCGAATCCAAGGATACTCAATCAACCCGTGCATGACAGCCTTCGGAGGCGGCCTGAAACGTCAGGCATCGTGATATCGCCACGATTTGACAAAGCTTGACGGCGAGCCGCGTGCGGGCATGCCGGTTTTGCATCCGCGCGCGATCGCCCGTCCGGGTCGCCTGCGCGCGCGAAGCGTCATAGAATCGTCGTCGCCGGCCGCCCGGACCCTCCGGCCCGATCTCGATCCCGAACATGAAGGACACTCGCGTGACGCTTGCCCATCGATATCTGCTGTTCGCCGGCGCAGCGGCCGCGCTGGGTTGCGGCGCCGGCACCGCCGGCGCGGCCACGGCCGCCGCCGCATGCCCTTCGCCATCGTTCGAGCGCTATCCGGCACCCGCCGCAAGCGCACCGCGCAAGCCCGCCGCGGCACCACGCCTGACCACCAGGGAAGCCCGCCTCTACCGCACCGTCATTCGCGACGAATTCACGCAACCGGCCAACTTTGCCGGCCACTACCGCGTCGCGACCTGGGGTTGCGGAACGGATTGCCGGAATTTCGCGATCGTCGACAAGTACACGGGCGCGACGTACACGATGCCCGGCGTACAGGCCATCGCAGGCGTGATGGGCAACGACGAGGAGCGCGTCGATTTCCGGCCCGGCAGTACGCTGCTGATCGTCGCGGGCTGCTTCAACGACGATTGCGACTACAACGACGCGAAGGCGGCCCGGTTCTTCTACGAGTGGACCGGTACGCGCTTGCGTCGGGTCGGCACCTGTCCATTGGCCATCGAGCCGCGCGAGTAGCCGGCCGACGGCTGCCGCTCGCCGCGACTTGCGCTATCGTTCCCCCGGTATACCTTGAACGGCGCACCCACCTGCGATGCCCATTTGCCTCAGTTTCGATGACGGCCCCGGCCCGTCGACGCCCCTCCTGCTCGACGTCCTGCACGCCGCGTCGTGCCGCGCGACCTTCTTCCTGCTCGGCCGGAATCTGGCAGGCGCGCTCGATGTGGCCGCACGCATGGCGCGCGAAGGCCACCGGCTCGGCAATCACACCCGTTCGCACGCGAAGCCGGGCACGCTGTCGGACGACGCGTTGATCGACGAGATCGAGACGACCGACGCGCTGATCCGCGATGCCTATCGCGAGGCCCGCGTGCCCGCGCCGGATGCGATCCCGCTGCGCCTGCCTTATGGACTGATGCCGCGGGACAGTCGCGCCCGCGTGCTCGCACGGCTGCAACGCGAACATACCGGCTGGACCGCGATCCTCGACGACTGGCAGCGGCCGGCGCCGTCGCCGCAGGCGCTGTTCGATGCGATGTGCGCCCATGTCGACGCCAGCACGGCACGGCAGCGCGACGTGCTGTTCTGCATGCACGACGGATCGCGGCACGGCGAGGCGCGGCCCAACACGGTCGAAGCCGTGCGCCTGTTCCTGAATCGGCCGCGCTGACGTGGCATCCGGCCGGCGTCAGGGCGCAGCGCCATCCAGCAACTGCCGCCAGCCGCCGAGAAAACCGATGCCGGGCCCCGGCACCCACAGGCCGCGCTGCGCGGCTTCCAGGTGAATCAGCGTCTGGTCCGCGCAGAACAGGGCCATCAGCGCGTCGCGGCGGTCGTGCATCCAGTCAGGCACGGCATCGGGCCGCGTCGCCGCATAGGCCCGCAGGCCGGCGTCCCAGCGGCGCGCGTCGAATACGAAGCGATCGTCCCGGCCCGCATCGCGCGACAGCGCAAACAGCGCAAACGCCGCTTCGAGCCACTGCGCGCCCTGCCCGACGTCGTCGAAATCGAGCACGCCGTTCACGGCGCCCCCCACGTACAGCAGGTTGCCCGCGTGATAGTCGCCGTGCAGCCAGTGCACCGTGCCCGTCAGCCAGCGTGCGGCAGCGTCGAGATGCGCGTCGATCCGACGGATCATCGTCCCGTAGTGGTCGCTCAGGTCCCCCGGCAACGGCGGCGCGGCGCGCGCGGCAACGCGTGCGTGCCGCGCCGACAGCCAGGCCAGCGGCGCCGATTCGGTCACGGGTATCGCCGCCAGCGCCGCATGCAGATGCGCGAGCGCACGCATCGCATCGATCGCGCCCGCCTCCGCTTCGTCCGGCAGGCCGGGGCTGCCGTCGATATGCTCGAACAGATGCAGCCAGCTTCCGTCAGGCAGTCGCACGCCGGATTGCGCGTCGACGGTCGGCCGCAGGCGCGGCAGCGCCGGCAGCATCGGCGCCGTCCGCGTATCACCGAGATGACCGAGTATCGCCGCCTCGCGATCCACCTGCCCGACCGGCTTGCCGGACCACGATACGCGCAGCACCGCGCGTCCCGCATCGCACTCGACGAGATACGTTTTGTTAGTATGGCCCGACGCCAGCGCCTGCATGCGTGCAGGCCCGATGTTCCAATACCGGTGAAGCCACGGTTCCAGCGTTTTCACGTCACTCCTACTCGTTGCATTGACCATGTCAGAGCGTCCTTCGGCCCGCATGCGGGACATCAACATCGAATGGCTGACGCGCGCCGCCGAATTCGACCACCTGTTCCAGACGCGCTGGCTCGGCGAGCGCTTCTTCCACTTGCCCGGCGACATGCTCGCGCTCCAGGAACTGATCTGGCGCGAGCGTCCCGACTGCATCGTGCAGACCGGCATCGCGGCGGGCGGCGGCGTCGTGTTCTCCGCGTCGATGCTGGCGCTGAACGGCGATCGCGGCCGTGTCGTCGCGATCGAGCCGCGCCTGCGCGACGACGTCAGGCAGCGCCTGCAGTCGCATCGGCTCGCCGATCGCATGGTGCTGATCGAAGGCGAGTCGTGCGCGGCCGACACGCTCGCATCGGTACGCGCGCAGATCCCGCACGATGCGCGCGTGATGGCGATCCTCGACCTCACGCATACCCACGCGCACGTGCTGCGCGAACTCGAATGCTATGCGCCGCTCGTGACGCCGGGCAGCTACGCGATCGTGATGGATACCGTCATGGAATACCTGCCCGCGTCGATGTTCGACAGCAAGCCGTACGGCAAAGGCAACAACCCGGCCACCGCCGTGCGCGACTATCTCGACCGCGACGACCGGTTCGAGGTCGACTACGACATCGAAGACCGCGTACTCATGACGCTGTCGCCAGGCGGTTTCCTGAAGCGAGTTCGCTGATCAGGCGCGCGGCCTCCGCCGAGCCGTCACGCGCGTAGCTCGCACGGATCCGCGCCGCCTGCTCGCGCAACGAACCGGGGCGCAACAGGCACGCGAGCGCATCGGCAATCTCGGCCACGCCGGCCTGCTGCAGATCCAGCACGCGCCCCGCGCCGGCCCGCTCGACGAAGTGCGCCGAATGAAACTGGTCGTTGCAGAACGGCGACAGCAACATCGGCACGCCGCATGCGAGCGACTCCATCACCGAATTCGCGCCACCATGGCTGACGAACGCGTGCGTGCGTCGCAGCAGCGCCAGTTGCGGCACGTAACGCACCGCGATGACACGCGCGTCGTCGGCCGGCAGCAGATCCGCATCGACCAGCTCGCCCACCGACAACACCAGTTGGGCCGGCGTCGCGCGCGCCGCCTCGATGACTTTCGCGAACACATCGGGATGGTAATAAAGCTGGCTGCCGAGCGACATGTAGACGAGCGGACGATCGGCATCGAGGCGCTCCCACGGGAACGGCGTCTCGTCGCCACGCGGGCCGGACGGCAGCGCGGGGCCGACCAGTTCGACACCGGGCGGCGGCGCGCCGACCAGCGCGTCGGTCGTGAACGCGAGCGTCAGGTGCGGCGACAGGATGTCGCAACCGCGAAAGCGCGCATCGAGCCCGTAGCGCGCGAACAGCCGGGTGCGTTCCGGCGCCAGCCATCGCACCGTGCGCAGCAATTCGGAGTCGAGATCGTCCGGCAGCACCGGATTCAGCGAATTCGACATCGCCACCCACGGCAGCCCCTCCAGCTCGGCGGCGATCGCCGCCGCATAGAGCAGCGGATCGATCACGACCACGTCGGGCCGCCAGTCGCGCAGCACCGCGCGGATGCCGTCCACCTGTGCGGGCGCCAGGTCGATCAGCAGCGTGCGGATCCAGTGCCGCAGCCAGTCCGCGTCGCGGATGTTCGCGGCAAAGCTCGCGCCGCGCGACAGGTCGTGACGCTCGGGTGTCTCGCGCGGCCCGACGAACGCGAAGCCGCCGGCGGCGTCGAGCTGGGCGCTGATGTCGGCCGGCGCATAGAACGCGACGTCGCAACCGGCGGCGCGCAGATGCTGGGCCGGGCCGATGCACGGATTGACGTGCCCTTTCTCGGGCACCACGCAGAACAGGATGCGTTTCATGAGCGGCTCAGGTTGGGCGATGCGCGGCATCGAGGGGAGTGTCGAGGCGGTTGAAATGATCGAGGATCAGCGACAGCGTCGTCCACAGCACGCGTTCGTTGTCCGTTTGCAGCGTGGGCGCGTCCAGACCGAGCGTGTCGGCCAGCGCGTGCGTGCGGTCGCGATCGAGCAGCGTCGCGAGATCCATCGCCGGGGCGAGCCGCCCGCGCTTGGGGCCATGCACGAGCCGGTCCGGCAGGTTCAGGCGCGCACCGAGATCGCGCAGGCATTGCTTGTCCGGATCGGGGGCGATGCTGGTCAGATGCGCGACGACGGCATCGTCGACGAACGGCGGATGCAGGTCGACCGACGCCGCATCGAACAACGCATGGCACAGCGGCAGATAGTTGGCCGACTGGTCGCGGCGCAACACCTGGTCCGCGCCGTCGCCGGTGATGGCCACCTCGACGCCGTCCGCGGCCATCGCCTCGGCCAGCAGCAGCTTCGCGACCGGATGCAGGTTGAACATCGGCTCCTCGACCGCATGGGTCGTTCTCGGCAGCGCCGCGACGAAATCCGCCTCGTTCACGCGCACGAGCTTCACGTTCGCCTGCATCTGCCCGGCCAGTTCGAGTGCCGCATCGCGTTCGCAATAGTCCGGCATGTCGGTCACGAGGATGTAGGACGTCACGTGCCGCTGCGCGCCCAGTTCACGCAGCAGCGCAAGCAGCAGCGCCGAATCGAGCCCGCCGCTCAACGCCAGCGCAACGCGCTTGCCGCTGTCGAGCGCACGTTGCAGCGACGCGCGCAGCACGGTTTCCAGATCCGCGTGCTGCGGCCGCCCGGGTGCCGGCTGAACGGCCAGCCCTTGCGGCGAACGGATCAGCGCATGGCCGGGCGGCACCGCGCGCACGTCGCGCAGCACGGTGCGGCCGACCAGGCGCTCGCCGCTCAGGTAGCCCGCGATGGCCGCCGCGTCCGGCTCGCCGGCCGGTTGCGCCGACGCGCGCAGGACGGCCCGGATGCCGGACGCCGCCGTGCCGCTGCGCGGATGGTAGTGAAGCCGGTCGAAGCCGAACAGGTCGCGCGTGCCGACGATCATGGATAACGAGCCTTCAAAGAGTCCACTTCAATGCGTTTGAGGATGCGGTGCGGCGCCACCGGCGCGCTGCCGCCCTGGCAATGCAGGCACGCTTCGAGCGGCGCCTCGCGTTGCAGATAGGCGAGCATCGCGTCGAGCATGCCCGCGTCGTCGCGCAGCGGCAGGCCGTCGGATCGAAAATCCTTCTCGCCCTTGTAGAGCGTGTGGAAATGCGCCGGACGCGTGCACGTGTAGAACATGCCGTCGCGAATCATATGGCAGCGCTCGCGAATCCAGCAATCGTGATAGAGGCGCTGCGCGGCGTCCCGGTCGGTGCCGGGCTGTGCACGGTTCATCGTCGTAAACACGTCCTGCACCTTCCAGTTCAGGCGCACGTCGAAGCGCGCGGCCTGGTGCTCGATGTGCGCGACCAGGTCGGCCGAAAGCGACGGCTTCGGATAGCGCGAGATCGTCAGCGCGTCCACCGCCTGCCAGAACGCGTCCGTCATCTCGCCGAGCTTCAGGCCATTCGTCGTGACGGAGATCACGGGCGCGATACCCGTGGCGCGCACGCGCCCGACGAGCTCGACGAGCGCCGGATGCAGCAGCGGTTCGCCGCCGACCAGCTTGAACATGCGCGGGCGCAGCACCTTCGCCGCACGGCGCAGATCGGCCTCGAGCGATGCCGGGCTCGCATACCACTCTGGCAGAAGCGGCGACAGCGAACAGCATTCCGCGCACGTCAGGTTGCAGTGGTCGACGATATGCGCTTCCAGCGAGCGCGTCAGGACGCGCCCGTCTTCGACACGGTAGTCGCGATCCAGCGGCGGCGGAAATACGTGCTGCCGCTCGCCCGGCGGCGACGTCGGATGCGGCATCCGGTTCAGGTTCGAATTCACTTCAGCGTCCTGCTTCGATGCAACGGGAAAAGAAATCGACCAGGCGGTCGCGGGCATCCACCATCGCGGATGCCATCGTCACCGCGCCGCTCAGATGCGACGCGAAACGCGACGGGTCGTCGAGCCAGCCTTGCACGATCCAGAGCTTCAGCGCGTGCTGCAGGCATGCGGCATCGACCGCCCAGGCAATGCGTGCAGGATCCACCGGCCGCACCCGCAGGTATGCGCGCACGAACGCTTCCGCCAGCTGCGGCGCTTCCAGCGGCAAATGATTCAGGCAACGCACCAGTTCGTATTCGCGCGGCGCGCCGATCGTCGCTTCCCAGTCGAGGATCAGCGGCGGCAGCGTGCTCGTGAACAGATAGTTGAACTGGTTGTAGTCGTTGTGGATCGGGTGCTGCGGATCGTCGGCGGGAAACGCGTCGATGCTGCCCGGATAGTAGCGGTCGAGCATGCGCAGCGCGAGATCGACGTAGCGGCGCAGGTTCGCGGCGTTCTCGTTCGAGCGTGCGTGATTCAGCGCATCGAGCAAACTGCGCCGCACCGCATCCGCGTCGATCGCGATCAACCGCGCACGGATCGTGTCGAGCGATGGCAGCTGAAGCCGTTCGAGACTCAGATGCAACGCGGCCAGGCTCGCGCCGAGCGCCTCCCATTCGGCCGGCGAAAACGTGTCGTAGGTTCTGAACTGCCCGGTTTCCCAGCGCGTGAGCATCGCGTGGGCGTTCGCCCCCGTCCACAGCGGTGCGCCGGCTGCCGTGCGTTTCAGCGCCTGCACATGGAAACGTGTATCGCCGTGCGTCTCGAAGTGCGCGAGCACCGCCGCTTCCCTGGCCGCACGCGCCTGATGCCCGGCCGCGTAGAGCTTGACCGCTACGCCACCGTCATCGGTCGGCAGGTGCCACACGCGTTCGCTGACCTGGCGCAGCGGCCCGCTACGGCCGAGCGCGCAGGCTTCCAGGATCTCGTCGAAGGTCGCGGCGAGCGGGCCCATTCAGATGTGCTCGGCCGGCCCGTGCCGATACGGATGACCGGTCAGGAACGTGTTGTGTCCGACATAGCGCAGCTTGTACATCGCGGGCCGGAACAGCACCGAAGGATCGTTGTTCGCGATGCCGAGCAGCGGATACAGGTCCTGCCGCACGAAGAATGCGTTGTTGCCCATGTCGTCGCAGCAGACGAGTTCATATCCCTTCTGCCTGCCGAGATGCACGAGCGATTCGAGGCTCGCGCCGTAATAGGTCGAGCCGTCCCATTCGTGATCCGGGTTGAAGCACATGACCCAACGCTCGGGCGGCGTGTAGTACGGGTTGTATTCGATCACGACGATGCGCGGCTTGAACGCCTGCAGGCCACGCCAGACCCAGTAGTCGTTGCCGTCGATATCGATCGACAGCAGGTCGAAGTCGGTCGGCGTGTTCGCGTCGGCGAGCAGATGATCGACCGTGTCGGGCTGGACGCGGTCGTGATGCAGGCGGATGCGCTCTGCACCCGCGTAGTGCGCGGCCAGCTTGCCGAACCGGTACGCGCTGCCTTCCACCAGCACGCCGGCCCAGTCCTGTTCGCGCAGCAACCGGGCGGTGTTGCTGTTGCGCAGGCCGTCGCTGGCGCCGATATCGACGCAGAACCGGTTGACCGGCGCGATCCGCTCCATCAGGCGCGACAGGATGCCTTCCTCGGTGCCCTGCGCGTACAGGCTTTGCGCAAGGCCGGACAGGTCGAGCGGGAGAGGATGGTCCGGCATCGGGGGCGGCTCCGGGTCGAAATGGGGAATGATGATTGGCGTTCGGTGGGTAATTTACCCGAAGTCGATTCGCGGGAGGAAACCGGAATGAGAAACGCTGCCGGGCCGCGCGGCAAGCGGAAATGAAAAAGCCCGCATCGACAACGATGTCGATGCGGGCCCGATTTACTTCCGGCGGTTCGCTCCGTGGGGACGGCTGGAGGTACTGCTTGCCTGTCCAGCCGCGGCACTTGGCCGGAGGAAGCCTCAGGACACTTATTCCTGCCCCTGGCTCGTCAGGAACTCCTCGTAATTCCCGCCGAAGTCGAACAGCGTGCCGTCCGTGCGCACTTCGATGATCCGGTTCGCCAGCCCGCTCACGAATTCGCGGTCGTGCGACACGAAGATCAGCGTGCCTTCGAACTGCTCGAGCGCGATCTGCAGCGACTCGATCGATTCCATGTCCATGTGGTTGGTCGGCTCGTCCATCAGCAGCACGTTGTGGCGGCCGAGCATCAGCTTGCCCCAGATCATGCGGCCCTTCTCGCCGCCCGACAGCACCTTCACCGACTTCTTGATGTCGTCCGACGAGAACAGCAGGCGGCCCAGCGTGCCGCGCACCATCGTTTCGTCGTCGCCGTCCTTGCGGTACTGGTCGATCCAGTCCATCAGCGTGATGTCGTTCGGGAACTCCTCGTACGTGTCCTGCGGCATATAGCCGACATTCGCGTTCTCGGACCACTTCACCGTGCCGTGCTCGAGCGGGAGCGCGCCGAGCAGCGAACGCAGCAGCGTCGTCTTGCCCGCGCCGTTCTCGCCGATGATCGCGATCCGCTCGCCCGGCTGCACCGACAGGTTGAAGTTCTGGAAGATCGTGCGCTCGTACTTCTTCGTGATGTCTTCCGCGACCACCGCGACGTTGTGCAGCTTCTTCTCGAACTCGAAGCGGATGAACGGGTTCTGACGCGACGACGGCTTGAATTCCTCGATCTTGATCTTGTCGATCTGCTTCGCGCGGCTCGTTGCCTGACGGGCCTTCGACTTGTTCGCCGAGAAGCGGCGCACGAAGTCCTGCAGCTCGGCCACGCGCTCCTTCGCGCGCGCGTTCGCCGCGGCCTGGCGCTCGCGCGCCTGTGCCGATGCGAGCATGTAGTCGTCGTAGTTGCCCGGCCAGACCTTCAGCGTGCCGTAGTCCATGTCGGCCATGTGCGTGCACACCGAGTTCAGGAAGTGACGATCGTGCGAGATGATGATCATCGTCGAGTTGTACTCGTTGAGCGTGTGCTCGAGCCAACGGATCGAGTTGATGTCGAGGTTGTTGGTCGGTTCGTCGAGCAGCAGCACGTCCGGCTTCGAGAACAGCGCCTGCGCGAGCAGCACGCGCAGCTTCCAGCCCGGTGCGACGTCGCTCATCGTGCCGTTGTGGAACTTCTCCTCGATGCCGATGCCGAGCAGCAGCGCGCCCGCGCGCGCCTCGGCGTCGTAGCCGCCGTATTCGGCGAACTTGCCTTCGAGCTCGGCGGCGTGCATGTAGTCGTCGTCGGTGGCTTCCGGGTTCGCATAGATCGCGTCGCGCTCGGTCATCGCGGCCCACATCTCGGTGTGGCCCATCATCACGACGTCGAGCACGCGCACGTCTTCGTACGCGAACTGGTCCTGGCGCAACTTGCCCAGGCGCACGTTCGGCTCCAGCGCGACGTTGCCGGCGCTCGGCTCGAGGTCGCCGCCCAGGATCTTCATGAACGTCGACTTGCCGCAGCCGTTCGCGCCGATCAGACCATAGCGGTTGCCCTCGCCGAATTTGACCGAGATGTTCTCGAACAGGGGCTTTGGCCCGAATTGCATCGTGATGTTGGCAGTAGAAAGCACGGCAGGTCCCGTTAAAGGATAAATCGACGGAAAACCGTGTATTTTAGCAGGTGTCGGAGAAACTGCCGACCACGCCGTTCCGGCAGCGCATTCCAGCCCCCTGGACGGCCGCCCGGCGGCCCGCCAACACGACGGCACGCGCCCCGCCGCCGCCTGACAGGAATCCCGCATGCTTGCCAGCCAGCTTCGCGAACAACTCGTCGGCGCGTGGCGCCTCGTGTCCTACGAAATCCGCCCGCGCGACGGCAGCGCCGTCACCTATCCGCTCGGCCGCGACGCGCGCGGCTGGATTCTCTATACGCGGGACGGTTACATGTCGGCCCAGCTGATGGCTGCCGGCCGCCCGCCGTACGCGAGCGGCGATCTGCACCGCGGCACCGAGAGCGAGTGCACGGCCGCCGCACGCGGCTACATTGCCTATTCAGGCCCCTTTCATCTCGACGACGACGGCACGCTGACCCACGAAATGGACGTCAGCCTGTTCCCCAACTGGATCGGTAACGTGCAGCAGCGGGTCTTCAGGCTCGACGGCGATCGCCTGCAGCTCGGCACCGTCGGCCCCGTGCGGATCGACGGCCGGGAAGTCGACGCCGTGCTGCTGTGGGCGCGCGCGGGTAGCTGACGCGCCACGAACGGTCGACACGGTTCGCCGGGGCGATACATCGATACGGCCAGGCGGCGGGTCGTTGCGTGCCTGCGCCGCGCACGGAACGGTTGCATCGGCCGCACGCGCGTCGCGCTCACCGCGCGACGCACATCCGTCACTTGCCGGCTTTCGCGGCGGCCTTCTGGGCCGCCGTCGCCTTCACCTGCCCGAACAGCTCCGAGCACGGCACGTCCTTGTTGTTGCTCGGCGCGATCAGCGGGATCAAGGCCGCGAACGGGTTGATCAGGCCGAGGCCGACCATCGCGCCGGCGCGCAGCGCGAGCGCGCCCGCATCGACGCCGACCTTCGGATCCTTGAACGTGCCCTTCGCATACAGCGGCGAGCGCAGCGAGAAGATCCGGAAACCCTTCGTGTGCGGATGGATCTTCAGGTCGAGCGTTTCGTCGCGCAGGCTGATCGGGCCGTCGACGTTGATCAGCGCGTCGTCGGTATCGAGCGCGAATACCTTCGGGTCGAGCATCCCGTTGGTCGCGACGAAGTCGACTGCCGCGCAGTTGATCTTCACGTCATTGTTGCCGAACAGCTTCTCGTACACGACGTTCGCGACGTTCAGCCCCGCCGCCTCCATCAGCAGGCGGCTGATGCGGCCGTCCGTGACGAGCGCCTTCACTTCGCCGGTCGACGTCGCGGCCAGCGCAGCCGGCGAGTTGCCGGTCGCCGACAGCGACGCGTCGCCGTTGATCTCGCCGAGCGCCGACTGCATCACCTTCTGCGTGGGAAACAGCTGCTTGAGCTTCAGGTGCCGCGCGGCCACCGTGAAGCGGCCCTTCAACGGCGCGCCGCTGCCGTCGAGGTGCGCGGTCGTCGCGAGCGTACCGCCCGCGACGCCGAACTGCAGCGGTTCGAGCGACAGCACGCCGTCCTGCATCACGATGTGCGTGTACAGGTTCGTGATCGGCAGGTTCGAACTCTTGATCAGCTTGCGGCCCGTGAACTTGACGTCCGCGTCGATCTCGCGCCAACGATCGGTACGGAACGTCTCGACCGGCAGCACTCGGCCCGGCGGCTGGCGTGTCGTGTCACCGCGCCTGGCCTTGCTTGCGGCCGTATCCGCGCCGATCACCGGCGCGAGGTCCGAGAACTGCAGCAGGTTCGACACGAGCTCGCCCGACAGCTTCGGCCGCGGCTCGCGCTGCTCGTACACCAGCGTGCCGCCGAGATCGCTGCCGCCGACGCGGCCGTTGAAGTTCTCGTAGCGGAACGTGCTCGCGCGCCGCTTGAAGTTGCCGATCAGCCGCCCTTCCGTCGCGTAAGGCGGCGTGTCGGGCAGCGTGATGCCGGTGAGCTGGTAAAGGTGCGACATCGACGTGCCCTGCAGCCACAGCCGCAGGTCGATCGCCGCGAGATGCATCGGATCGGTCAGCGTGCCGACGATCGCGAGCCGCGTGTCGCCGGCCTTCACGTCGGCCTGCAGCGGGAACGGCCGCGACGCATCCTGGATCGCCAGCACGCCGCCGAGCTTGCCGGTACCGCTGATCGGCACGTTCTTGTAGCGGCCGTCGACCTTCAGCCCGAACGCATAGGTCGGGCCGGACGGCTTCGCGGGCGCCGCGACGCCGCTTGCGCCGCTTGCAGGAGAAGCGGAAGCGGCGACCGACGCCGATGAAGCGGACGACGACGAAGCCGATACCGCCGCAGATGCAGCCGAAGCCCGCACCCCCGACGCCGCGCTCGCGGCCTGCGCGGCGGACGCGCCCGACGCGGCTTCCGCGTTGGCCTTCGCGCTCAGTTGCGCGGCGCCGCGCTTGCCGACACGCTGCGCGGATGCCGCGCGCGACGTCTGCTCCTGCTCCTTCAGCACATCGCCGAGGGGAATCGGCTGCCCGAGCGTATCGATCGCGACGGTCAGGTCGGCCTTCGTGATCGCGTCGCGATACGTGACGGTGCCCTTCGCGAAGCCGAAGCTGTCGAGCCGCACTTTCCACGGCGACGGCTGCGACGATTGCTTGAACTGGAAGGTCCACGTGTTGCGGCCGTCGGCGAGGCGCTCGAGGTCGACGGCCGGATTCACGACGTCGATCGACGGAATGACGATTTCATGCGCGAGCAGCGGCAGGATCGCGAGGTCGAAGTGCGCGGCGTCGAGCGTGACGAACTTGGGCGTCTTCGCCCAGTCGGGGTTGCCGATCTCGAGTTGCGTGGCCGAAAAGCTCGGCCAGGGCACCCAGGCACGCCAGCCGGTTTCGCCGTCGGGGCGGCGCCAGCCGACCTTGAGATCGCCGTTGATCGCGAACGGGCGGCCGAGTGCGGCACTCACCTGTTCATTGACCCACGGCTTCGCGCGGTTCCAGTCGAACGTAAAGAGAAAGACGCCGGCCGCCGCGATGAGCACCGCGACGATACCGACGATCCATGCAGCCGATTTGCCGATGGCTCGGGTAAGCGTCATGGCGGTTCCGTTGTTGTTCTGAAATGTCGCCGCACCATGCCGGGCCGCTTGCGTGGACGAACGGCGCGCGACACCCGCGGCTTTTCAGTCGGTATTATGACGCACGCCATGGTGACGTTTCGGCGCCATTAACGCTTTTTTTCATTTGTGACATGACAGCCCCCACCGGCCTCATCGATGCGCAGCACATCACGCGGCGCGACGCCAGCAGCGGCAAGACCCTGCTCGCCCCGACCGATTTAAGCCTCGCAGCGGGATCGCGAATTGCTGTCACGGGACCGTCCGGGTCGGGCAAGAGCGTGCTGCTGCGCGCGCTTGCGCTGCTCGATCCGCTCGACGGCGGCCACATCCTGTGGCGCGGCAAACGGATCCGGCGCAGCGCGATCCCGCGTTACCGGCGCAGCGTCGCCTATGTACGCCAGCGCCCCGCGCAAATGGACGGCACCGTCGAATCGCAGTTGCGCTATCCGTATTCGCTCGCGATCTATCGCGACGTCGCGTTCGATCGCGCGCGCGCCGAAGCGCTCGCCGCGCAGGCCGGCCGCGGCCCCGACTTTCTCGACAAGCGCGCGAGCGACCTGTCGGGCGGCGAAGCGCAGATCGCCGCGCTGCTGCGCGTGCTGCAGCTCGATCCCGACGTGCTGCTGCTCGACGAGCCGACCTCCGCGCTCGACCCCGAATCGGCGCGCGCGATCGAGTCGCTCGTCGGCGCATGGTTCGACGCGGCGCCCGACGCCCGCGCGTACATGTGGATTTCGCACGATCCGGCCCAGGCCGCACGGATCGGCACGATGCGGCTCGTGATGCAGGCCGGCGTGATACACGTTGCCAACCCGACGGAGGCAACCCAATGAGCCCCGCACTGCAGGACCTGAGCCTCGTCGACGTCGGCATCGCCGCCGCGCTCGTCGCGGTCAACGGCGCGATCTCGATGGCACTGTCGCTCGGCCTCGGCCGCAAGCTCGCGCTCGCGGCCGTGCGCACCGTCGTGCAGTTGCTCGCGATCGGCTACGTGCTCGGCTGGGTATTCGGTCATCCTCACTGGTACATCGTGCTGCCGCTCACCGCGCTGATGACCTTGATCGCAGGGTTCGCCGGCGCGGGGCGCGGCAAGCGCACCTACCGCGGCCAGCGCATCGACAGCATCGCGTCGATCTGGTTCAGCAGCTGGTTCGTCGCGGCGGTCGGCCTGTTCGTCGTGATCCGCATCCATCCGTGGTACGCACCGCAATACGCGATTCCGATCCTCGGGATGATTCTCGGCAATACGCTCACGGGCGTGTCGCTCGGCGTCGAGCGGATGATGGAGGAGCTCACGGCGCGCCGCGACCGCGTCGAAACCGCACTCGCGCTCGGCGCGACGCGCTGGGAAGCCGCGCAGGACGCCGCGCGCCAGGCCGTGCGTGCAGGCATGCTGCCGACGCTGAACCAGATGGCCGTCGTCGGCGTCGTGAGCCTGCCGGGAATGATGACGGGGCAGGTGCTGGCCGGCCAGTCACCGCTGCAGGCCGTGCGCTACCAGATCGTGATCATGTTCCTGATCGCCGCGGCTTCCGCGCTCGGCACCGTCGGCGCGGTGCTGATGACCTATCGCCGGCTGTTCTCGGCCGATCACCGCTTTCTCGCATCGCGGCTCGAGGAACGCGCGCACTGACACGCGGAAGTCGCCGCGCGATGCGTTCGCGCGGTTCGCCGGTCAGCGCGCGCCGCGACGCTTGCCGATCGCCTGCCGCAATGCGGCCACGATGTCCGCGTCCGCTGCGAGCCCGTCGACCGACGCAACGAGCCGCACCGCGCGCGGCGTCGTCACATAGGCCTGCGCGCCGACATAGCCGCCGCTGCCGGCCGAGCGTGTCGTCACGACGAGCGCCTGCGGCGCCCGCGCGCCGAGGTCGGCCGTGAACGCGTCGGTGACCGTACCGTCACGCGCGTGCAGCGCGCCCGTCACGTAGTCGTCGGTATCGAAGCCGGCGGCGGCATGCGCGGTCGAATACACCCGCACCGCGTAGCTGCCGGTCGAGCACGGTTCGAGCGCGCCGCTCGACACGACGGCCACCTGCTGCCGGGACGGCAGCCCGACCTTTTTCACGAAACCGCAATCGTCGGCCGCGTGCGCGTGCATGGCGGCGAACGCAATGGCGCACAACAATGCGCGGATTCGGCATTTCATCGGGATGTCGTTACGGGAAGTGGATGATGCGGGCGAGCATAGCGTGACATTCGCATGACGTCACGCTGGTCGACGCGCGACGCCGCCGCACGCCGTGCTGCTGCCATACCGTTGCAGCAGCACGGCACCGCGAGCAGGTCGCGGGAAAGCACCGTGACGGCGACACGAAACGCTCACGCGCCGCTGGGCCCGCCCGCACGCCGAATCCGTTGCGCGCGCACCGGTTCCGGCAGCGGCCCGCGCGCGCCGTTCAGCGCTTGATCGACACCGTCACCTTCGTGCCGTCGCTCATCGTGACGGACTTCGAACCGCCGTTGGTCGGGATCGACACCCACTTCACCTGGCTCACCGACGCGACGTCCGGGCATTGCAGCGACTTGCCGCCGACCGTCACGTTGCGCGTGCCCTTCGGCGCGGCCGCCTGGAAGCTCATCTGCACGTTGGCGACGCCCTTCGCGTCGATCGACGGCGCGAGCCGCACCTGGGTCTGGCGGACCATCGCGCCGTTCGCGTCGCGCGGCAGGCTGTCGGCGTTCGGGCAACCGTCCGGCATCGCGACCGCACCGCTCGGCGGCACCGACTTCCAGTTGAAGTCGTCCGTCTCGCCCGAGCGGATCTTGCGGGTCTCCTGCGTGTTGCCGAAGGTCTTCGAGTCGACCTTGACGGTGTATTCGAGCTGTCCGGTGCCGCCGCCCTTCAGGCTGCCCTTGACCGGCGGCGCCGCGAATACGCTCGCGCTGACGCACGCCGCCGCGAACACGACCGACCACGATGCGGCGACTGACAAGCTGCGTTGGCTCATGCTGACCTCCTTGGTATGCGGCGGCACGCGCGTGCCGCGCGGTTTTCGATGCATGATGCGCTGCCAGTCTACCGCCAAGCGGCATGCCGTGCGCCGCAAACGCATCGGGTGTTACCCCGCTTGCGTTCGCGGCGCCGCAACCTTACGCGCGATGCCGGCTCAGAAGCCGCTCAGCACGAGCTTGCCGATCGCGCGCCCGGCCTCGAGCAGCTGGTGCGCACGCCGCACGTTCGCGGCATTGATCGTGCCGAGCTGTTCGCCGAGCGTGGTGCGCAGCGTGCCGCCGTCGACGAGCCGCGCGACTTCGCCGAGGATCCGGTGCTGCTCGATCATGTCCGGCGTCTCGAACATCGCACGCGTGAACATGAACTCCCAGTGAAACGCCGCACTTTTCGCCTTCAGCAGTTCGACCGGCACCGGCTTGTCGTTCTCGACGATCGTGCAAATACCGCCCTGCGGCCGGATTACCTCCGCAGCGGCGGGGAAATGACGATCCGTATCGTTGAAAATCAGCACGTAGTCGACGCTCGGATGCCCGGCCTCGCGCAACTGCGCAGGCAAGTCGCCGAAATGGTCGACCACCGCATCCGCACCCAGCGCACGCACCCATTCGGCCGAAGCCGGCCGCGACGCGGTCGCGATCACGTGCAGCTTGCCGAGCGCCTTCGCGAGCTGGATCGCGATCGAGCCCACGCCACCCGCGCCGCCGATGATCAGCACCGATTTGCCGGCGTCCGCACCCTGCGGCGACACGCGCAGCCGGTCGAACAGCGCCTCCCACGCGGTCAGTGCGGTGAGCGGCAGCGCGGCCGCCGCGGCGAAATCGAGCGTACGCGGCTTCAGCGCGGCGATCCGCTCGTCGACCGTATGGAATTCGCTGTTCGCGCCGGGCCGCGTGATGCTGCCCGCATAGAACACTTCGTCGCCGGGCCGGAACAACGTGACGTCGGCACCGACCGCGACCACCGTGCCGGCCGCATCCCAGCCGAGCACGCGCGGCGTGTCCTCGACCTGCGGCTTCGGCGCGCGCACCTTGGTGTCCACCGGGTTCACGGAAATCGCCTCGACCTTCACGAGCAGGTCGCGCGGGCCCGGCACGGGCTGCGGCAGCTCCACGTCGAGCAAGGCTTGCGGATCGTCGATCGGCAGATAACGGGTCAGTCCAACGGCCTTCATCACGAAACTCCTTCTGGAAACCTGGGGGCCGCGGCGCAGCCCCATGGACGTCATCGTAGGCAACCCGATCATTCGAGAAAACCGCTATATTTCCTGAAACATTTTCAGGAAATTCAGAATAATGGCCTCCGATCCGATTCCGGCCCCCGACAAGCCGCTCGACCTGCTCGACGTCGCGCTGTTCGTTCGCGCGGCCCTGCTCGCGAACGTCACCGCGGCCGGGCGCGAATTCGGCGTGTCGGCCGCGGTCGCGAGCGCGCGCATCGCGCAACTCGAGCGTCAGCTCGGCGCACGGCTGCTGCACCGCACCACGCGCCGCATCAGCCTCACGCAGGACGGCGAGGTATTCATGGCGCACGCCGACACGCTGCTGTCGGCGGCCGACGCCGCGCGCGCGTCGGTCGGCCACGGCCGCACCGAGCCGTACGGGCGGCTGAAGGTGTCGATGTCGTCGTCGTTCGGCCGGCAGCATGTCGCGCCGGTGATTCCCGCATTCCTGCGCCGCTATCCGTCCGTGTCGCTCGACCTGCGGCTGTCGGACGAGATCGTCGATCTGGTCGACGACGGCTACGACGTCGCGATCCGCCTCGGCGCGCTGAAGGATTCGACGCTCGTCGCGCGCAAGCTTGCCGCCAACCGCCGCGTGCTGTGCTGCTCGCCCGCGTATCTCGCCGGCCACGGCACGCCGCGCCATCCGGCCGACCTGACGCAGCACGAATGCGTGATCCTCGGCGACCAGCGCGACTGGTCGTTCACGACGCCGCAAGGCTCGCTGACCGTGCGGGTCGGCGGCCGGCTCGTCGCGAGCAATGGCGAAGCCATCCGCGAAGCGCTCGTCGACGGCTTCGGGATCGCGATCAAGTCGACCTGGGACGTCGGCCCGCTGCTCGCGAGCGGCACGCTCGTCACGATACTCGACGACTATCCGTTCGCCGACGACGTCGCGATCTGGGCCGTCTACCCGAGCCGCACACACGTGCCGCTGAAGACGCTCGCGTTCATCACGTTCCTGGCCGAGCATTTCGGCGATCCACCCTACTGGGATCGCGCGGACGGGCGATAGGCGCCTTCATTCGGCTCGCGCCGCGGGCGTGCCGGTTCGAGTCGGGCCTCGGGATTCGTCCCTGCCGCGACCGCCCGGTCCGGCCAACCGGCTACAATGGCGCGTTCGCGACGCAATGGCCCGCAGTCGAACGGGGCCGCGCACGCAGACGGCCGCCCATTGGCCGCGCACGCTTTTCATATGTCTCCCAACCATCCCGTCATGACCCACAACCTCGTCATCCAGAGCCTTGCGCCGCTGTCGGACGCCCATCACAAACCGCTGCTCGCGCTGTCGCGCGGCACCCGCATCGTGCAGACCGACGATCATGCGCTGCGCATCGAAGACGCGAGCCCGGCACAGCGCATCGACATCGACGCGTACTGCGGCACGCACGCGCTCGACTTCGCGTTCGTCGAGGCCGGCCGCACGCTCGCCGATTTCGGGCTCGCCGTGATGGACATGGATTCGACGCTGATCACGATCGAATGCATCGACGAGATCGCCGATTTCTGCGGGCTGAAAACGCAGGTCGCCGAGATCACCGAAGCGTCGATGCGCGGCGAGATCCGCGACTTCAACGAAAGCCTCACGCGCCGCGTCGCGCTGCTGGCCGGGCTCGACGCGCACGCGCTCGAACGCGTGTACGAGGAACGGCTGCAATTGACGCCGGGCGCCGAGACGATGCTCGCCGGCGTGAAGGCCGCCGGCATGAAGACGCTGCTCGTATCGGGCGGCTTCACGTTCTTCACCGAGCGGCTGAAGGCGCGCCTCGGCCTCGACTACGCGCATGCGAACACGCTCGAGATCGTCGACGGCAAGCTGACCGGCAAGGTGCTCGGCGAGATCGTCAACGCCGACGTGAAGGCGCGCCTGCTGCGCGAGACGTGCGCGTCGCTCGGCCTCGAGCCGAGCCGCGCGATCGCGATGGGCGACGGGTCGAACGACCTGAAGATGATGGCCGAAGCCGGGCTGTCGGTCGCGTACCACGCGAAACCCGTCGTGCGCGACGCGGCGACGGTCGCGTTCGATCACGTCGGCCTCGACGGGCTGCTGCGGCTGTTCTGATCCTGCCGCGCGTCAAATGAAAAACGCCGGCGCGATGTTGCATCGCGCCGGCGTTTTGTCGTGCCGGGGAACCTGACCGGCCGGCGATCAGCCGAGTGCGGCCTGCATCGCGCGTTCGATGTCCGCGCGCAGGTCGGCTTCGTCTTCCAGGCCGACATAGAAACGCACCAGCGTGCCGCGATGCGGCCAGTCCGGCCGCATCGACGCGACGTCGTAAGGCATCGCAAGGCTGCATGCACCGCCCCAGCTCCAGCCGATCGCGAACAGTTCGAGCGACTCGACGAAGCGGTCGACCTGCTCCGCGCTGTAGCGTTCGTCGAACACCACCGAGAACAGCCCGCCCGCGCCGGTGAAATCGCGCATGAACGACGCGTGCCCCGGGCAATCGGCCATCTGCGGATGCAATACCGACGCAATCTCCGGCCGCGCCTTCAGCCATTGCGCCAGCGCGAGCGCGCTCTTGCCGTGCGCGTCGAAGCGCACCTGCATGCTCGGCAGGCTGCGCAGCACGAGCGAGCAATCGTCGACCGACACGCCGATCCCGCAGCGCATCCGCGCGAGCTTCAGCTTCGCCTGCAGGTCGGCGCTCGCGGTGATCGTCGCGCCCATCAGCACGTCGCTGCCGCCCGACTGGTACTTGGTCAGCGCCTGCACCGAGATGTCGACGCCGTGCTCGAACGGCTTGAACGCGAGCCCAGCCGAAAAGGTGTTGTCGATCGCGGTGACGATGCCGCGCGCCTTCGCGGCCGCGGTGATCGCCTGCACGTCGGGCACTTCCATCGTCACCGAGCCGGGCGCCTCGATCCAGATCAGCCGCGTGTTCGGCTGGATCAGGTCGGCGATGCCGGCACCGACGAGCGGATCGTAGTAGCGCGCGGTGATGCCGAAATCCTTCGCGAGCCAGTTGCCGAAATCGGCGTTCGGCCCGTATACGTTGTGCGGAATCAGCACGTCGTCGCCGGCTTTCACGATCCCGAAATAGACGTTCATGATCGCCGCGAGGCCCGACGGCTGCAGCAGCGCATGCGTGCCGCCCTCGATCTCGGCAAGCCGCTGCGCGAGCGCGAGCGACGTCGGCGTCGAATGCAGCCCGTAGCGCCACTGGTTGTCGTTGTGCCAGACGAGCGCACGCATCGTCGCGAGATCGGGGAACACGACCGTCGACGCGCGCGCGACCGGCGGCACGAACGAACGGAAACCTTCCGGGATCACGTCGTCGGGTTGAACGATGCGGGTTTGCAACGCGCGCTTGGGAGTGGATGCAGTCATGACAGGAAGCCGGGCACGAGGCCGTTCGGTTGCGGAATAAGTCGCCAGATTAGCCAAAATCGGCACGATTGGCCCGGTACAATGCGCGCCGCGCGCGCCGAGCCAGCGCGGGTTCAGTTGTCGGTGCGCAGATTGACGACGCCGCCCACCGTCTCGATTTCCTGCACGCGGCCGTCGCGCACCTGCAGCGCCGCGCGCTTGCCCGGCGCGAGACGCAGCACGACGGGTTGCGGATCCGACTCGTCCGAGTTCATCCGGTCGGCCTTCAGGGTGCCCGTCGCGTCGAAGCGGCCGATCCACACGCCCGTGATGTTCGTGCCGTCGTTCGATTCCTCGATTTCAAGCGTGTCGCCGTCGCGATCGCCCGCGAGCAGTACGACCTCACCCGTATCGGCGAACTGGTATTCGCCGTGCACGCCTTCCTCGTCCGTCTTCGGGCCGAGATGCACGACGATCGGCCGGTCGCCGAGCATGCCTTCGTAGCGCGGCAGGCGGGCAAACTCCGGATTCGGCTTCAGCGGCCGCGCCGGTGCCGGTTCGTCCTGCTGCACGCCCGGCGCGACAGCCTGCGCCGCGACCACGCCCGGCATCGCCATGCCCGCCGCCAGCGCGCCCGCGACGACGAGCGCCCGTTGCCATTGCGAATATCGACCCACCTTGTGTTGCTCCTTGCTTCAGATTCGCTCGTAAATTGCGGCGATGCGCTGGCCGTCATACGAAGCCGCGGCCGGCGCGCGTATTGCGCATCAGCCTTGCATCAGGCGCTCCACCGCCTCGCGCTGCGGAATCGGCGCGACCGCGCCGTAGCCCGTCGTCGACAATGCCGCCGCGGCGTTCGCATAACGCGCCGCCGCGAACGGATCGTCGCCCGCGACGATCCGCGCGACGAAGGCACCGCCGAAGCAGTCGCCCGCGCCCGTCGCGTCGACGGCCTCGACCGCGAAGCCCGGCACGACGCGCCGCTCGTTCGGCGTCGCCACGTAGGCACCTTCCTTGCCGAGCTTCAGCGCAACGACCTGCGGCCCGTGTTCGAGCATCGCGTCGACGATCGCGTCGCGATCGTTCGCGCCCGTGATTGCCGTCACGTCGTCCCAGCTGGGCAGGCAGATATCCGTCTGGCGCAGCGCCTCGCGCATCACCGCGCGGGCGCGCGGCAGCGGCCACAGCTTCAGGCGCAGGTTCGTGTCGAAGCTGACCTTCGCACCGTTGCGGCGCGCGTGGTCGATCGCCGCGAACGCGGCGTCGCACGCGGCCGTGCTGATCGCGAGGCTGATGCCCGACAGGTGCACGGCCTTCGCGGCGGCCAGTGCGTCGAGCGGCAGGTCGCCCGCCGCATAGCGGCTCGCCGCCGAGCCCGCGCGCAGATAGTCGAACTGGTGGCCGTCGGCGCCGTGCGTGACGAAATACACGCCGGTCGGCGCCGTGCGATCGATCCGCACGTACGTCGTGTCGACGCATTCCGCGCGCCACATGTCGGCCAGCAGCCGGCCGAACGGATCGTCGCCGATCGCCGACACGAAGCCCGTCGACGCGCCCTGGCGCGCCGCCGCGATGCAGAAGTTCGACGTGTCGCCGCCGAAGCCCTGCAGGAATTCAGGCCGGCCCGGCTGCGACTGGTTGAATTCGATCATCGCTTCGCCGAGCGCGAGGATCTCCGGGAATACGGCGGCCACCGCTTAGACCTCGCCCCACAGATCGTGGCCGTCGGCGCCCGTGATCTTCACGGACACGAAATCGCCGACCTTGTAGCGCTTCGAGGCCTTCGCCGCCGGCTCGACATAGACGACGCCGTCGATCTCCGGCGCATCGGCCGCCGTGCGGCCGATCCCGCCTTCCTCGCTGACTTCGTCGATCAGCACCTTGAGGGTCTTGCCGACCTTGCGCTGAATGCGGTTCGCCGACACTTCCTCGGCGACTTCCATGAAGCGTGCGCGACGCTCCTCGCGAACCTCATCCGGCAGCGCGCCGTCGAGTTCGTTTGCCGTCGCGCCTTCGACCGGCGAATACGCGAAGCAGCCGACGCGATCGAGTTCCGCCTCGCGGATGAAGTCGAGCAGCGTTTCGAACTGCTCTTCCGTCTCGCCGGGGAAGCCCGCGATGAACGTGCTGCGGATCGTCAGGTCCGGGCAGATCTCGCGCCACTTCTGCACGCGCTCGAGCACCTTCTCGGCGTTCGCCGGACGCTTCATGCGCTTCAGCACTTCCGGATGCGCGTGCTGGAACGGCACGTCGAGATACGGCAGCACGTGGCCCTTGAACGAACCTTCGGCCATCAGCGGAATCACTTCGTCGACGCTCGGGTACGGGTACACGTAGTGCAGGCGCACCCATGCGCCGTACTGTGCCGCGAGTTCGCCGAGCGCGGCGACCAGGTCGGTCATGCGTGTCTTGATCGGCTTGCCGTTCCAGAAGCCCGTGCGGTACTTCACGTCGACGCCGTACGCGCTCGTGTCCTGCGAGATCACGAGCAGTTCCTTCACGCCCGACTTGAAGAGGTTCTCGGCTTCCAGCATCACTTCGGCGACCGGGCGCGACACGAGGTCGCCGCGCATCGACGGGATGATGCAGAACGTGCAGCGGTGGTTGCAGCCCTCGGAGATCTTCAGGTACGCGTAGTGGCGCGGCGTGAGCTTGATGCCGGCCGCCGGCACGAGGTCGGTGAACGGGTCGTGCGGCTTCGGCAGGTGCGAATGCACGGCCTGCATCACTTCGCCCACCGCGTGCGGGCCGGTGACGGCGAGCACCTTCGGATGGACTTCCTCGATCAGGTTCGAGCCGCTGGCGCTCGACTTCGCGCCGAGACAGCCGGTGACGATCACCTTGCCGTTCTCGGTCAGCGCTTCGCCGATCGCGTCGAGGCTTTCCTGCACGGCTTCGTCGATGAAGCCGCAGGTGTTCACGACGACGAGGTCGGCGCCGTCGTAGGTGCCGGAGATTTCATAACCTTCGGCACGCAGTTGCGTGATGATCTGTTCGGAATCGACGAGGGCTTTCGGGCAACCAAGCGAAACGAACCCTACTTTGGGGGATTGGGACATCTGGAATGTGGGGGCGTGGCAGCAAAAGCGTGAGTTTACAGCGATTTAGGGGCGGCGAGCCAAAACAAGTAGCCGACGGTAACGTCGATCGACAGCTAGAGCATGCGGCGCGGCGGGCGGCCGACAGCGAATATGGCGCTTGATGCGTCCCTATCACTTCGTGACGAAGGGCTGTCGGCGTGCCGTCAGCACCATGTGCGGCAGGGCGCGCCCCAGTTTTTCTTGCGCGCTGTGCGGGATGTCGCGATTCGTTCGTATCGCATATCGCAGTTTCCTGATAGGCCGCAGGCATCTTCGCGTGTTGTCGAAACCGGCCTCCACATGAAACCACGCCACTTCGGCGCCGTTTTCGTTATGCCTTTCGCATTGCGAGTCGAACTGATCGAGGCTCGGAATTTCCATTTACCCACACTGCTTCCGGATGACGAAGCCGTGTAATCACGTGTAATGGATCTACCGCACGAGGGAGATTATTTTCATTGCGCGTGGCGTTTAAGTTTCACGTCACCGGCATCGGAGTTACTGACGGAAACCTGACATCCGAGATGTATCGACGAAACCACGCGATTTCCGGGCATCCAATGGCAATTGCCAGGGCCGCGACCTCTGTCGGGTGCATGTTCCGGTTCCAGGTCTGTACGGGATCGCTCGCTCCAAAGCATGAGCGTCTCTCATACCTTATGGAGACTATGAATGACGTCGCTTCTTTACACTACATCAGGCTCGAGGCCTCGAAAAGACTGGATGAAAGACACGTTCTTTCCACTTGTGCGAGAAGAGTACGGTAATCAGGCGGTGTACGTGGCCGGGCGCGCATTCGGTGCCAGTTGGGCAATCGGCCTAATTGGTCCAGACTTCTACAATCAGTCGGGGAAGATGCCCGATGGATACCCATGGAATGGGAAACCTCCGAGCAATACCTGGCCGCCCGAACCGTTCAACGAGAATACCTATCATTATGACGGGACACCTCCACGCAAAACCGATACGTGGATCCGCGCACACTTGATAAATCAAGGCATGGGCGGTAATACCGACTGGAAGAACCTCGCGCCATTTACGAAGATCGGCAACTCGAATCATGAGACCGTCGAGACATTTATTCGAAATTTCCTGACAGCCAGCCTGAGCTGGGACAATGGTCGTAGCGACGATAGCAGCACGCGCTGGATCGGCGTGTACTACTGCGCACAATGCGCCGTCGAACCGCTTTCCCATCAAATAGCCCAGACGGACTTGTACTCGTACGCCCCCAACTTCATCAAGCTTACCTGGCGCGCCGTAAGCTTGGATAAACCGAAATCCACCCTTTCACAAGAAGACGTTCGAAAGAAGGCCAAGGAACAAGTGACCAGCGGGACCTTAAGCCCTGTAGCAGTACTGCCATTCAGGATCCAGAACTCGCCAGTGAAGACACCGACGCTCCCGCCGGGCTATACGGCCGGCGGCCGCGTGCAGGGCACGCTGCCACCCTTTCTCGCCAGGCCGGCACAGCCCAACGGGTTCGACGGAGAGGTAGAGATTCACATCCCGGTGTAATGCGGGGGAATCTCACGCCCTCGCACCCCAATCACGGGCATATGAAGAATCAAGCCGAATGGATCTGCCTGGTTTCTTCGGGCCACTTCAATCTTGGAGAACGGCCACGGATGGCCCGATCATGAGCGCGACCGTCCGCCGGGCGTTTGCATAGATCCTTCACCGGCTCGCTCCGGCTCTCGGCCATCTCGCGCAAGATCCGGCTGACTTGTTCGTTGGTAAATCGCCTCTTCACTGAGTTCTCCTCACCTCTAGGAGAAAAGAGAATTCACTTGCCCCGTGGCCACGAGAATCGGCTCAGGTCAGCCTTGCGTGCGCTAGAGGCCGCTGGGGAAATGCAGAAGTTTCGCGGCTATTACGAATAGGATCCGACAATTACCACCTTGGTGCCGCGAACTGCAGCTTGCGGACCGCATGACGCGTGCCCACTTCGATTGAGCGAACACGTATGTCGGAGATCGCTTGCTGACCAGGCTGCACATTCGTCCACGCGCCTTCACGCCACGCACAATCAGCGACGCACGTAGTCCAGCCAGCGACGTCCGCAAGCGCACCCTCGCACTCCATCGATGCCACGTACCGCACAAAAATCGCCCCGGGCGCAGCCGGCCGCTATGCGAAAATCCAGGCGTCCATCCTTTTCAATCGACCAACGGGGTTCGCATGACCACCCACATCACGATCGAATTCACCGAGCACGCAGCCGAAGCCATCGGCGAGCAGACCAGCACCAGCTTTTCGTACGACCAGGGCGCGCACGTACCGCAACCGGGCGACTTCGTCGAACTCGAGAATTCGCGCCAGACGTTTCTCGTGATTGGCCGCGTGTTTTCGCTCAAGGCGAACTACAGCGCCGTCAAGCTGGTGCTCGACCTTCCTCCGTCGGATGGCGAGCCGGATTTCGACCCGGCGCACTGACGGACCACGAGAGACGCGTTACACGCATTACACCAGCCTGAACCGACGACCACGCAGCGCCTGCCTCGGCGCTGCGTTCAGCATCACCACCCGCATCAATCCTGCCTGGCAGGTACATACCGGGCCTGCATCAACCCGCTCGGCAACCGCTTCGTATCGTCGAGTTGCAGCAGCGTCTGCGGCAGGTCACTGCCGAACGGCGGAATCCCCTTCCCGAGTACGATCGGCACCCAGCTGAGCGTGATGCTGTCGACGACCCCGGCCGCGATACCTTCCCGCGCCGTCATGCCGCCGTCTAGGTAAACGTGACGATGGCCTTGCTCCGCCAGCCTGCCAAGCAGTGTCGTGAGCGCACCGTCGAACGGTTCTTCGCCGTGGCGCGAAGCCAGTTCCCGACGGGTCATGACCACCATCCGCTTGCCGGCATAGGGCCATGGGTCAAACGCAATCACCGTGTCGTACGTGTTGCGCCCCATCACGATCACGTCGATGTCGTTCATCAGCGACGTATAGCCGGTTTCATCCGGCGAGTCCGACGAAAACGCCTCCAGCCACGACAGATCGCCGTTTTTCACCCGCGATGAATCCATCGAGACTGAGGGCGAGAAACACGCTGCCCCGAGGGCGAGTACAGACATCCTTTCGAAAATGCAAGGATGCCGAGTATATCCATGATCGACGTGCGCTGCCGATACGGTGGCAGGACGTCTTCGTTTGCGGCTACGGCGTTCGCTCGCATGCGGCAGGCATCGCCCGTCGTCCGATCGATCGCAGCCCGGCGCTCGGGCATCGAATTACGCACCCACGATCGCGTGCGCGGCCAATCGGCCAAGCTGAGGAGCCAGAATCACGCCAGGATGGCCAACAACGGCATAGACGCCTGCAACATCCGGCAAGAACCCGTTGATCGGCGCACCGTCGTTCGTCATCGGCCGAAGCGCCGATTTCGCCGAGAGGGGCGTGAGGGTCGGCGGATCGGCAAACAATGCCGAAATGTCCGCCGCCGTACGTGCAGCAAGCGCGGCAAGACCGTCGCCCCCCTCTTCCGGAGGATCCGCAGCCGACAGCAGGCTACCCGACGGGCCGACGCGCACTTCGAGGTCCTGCCCGTAGAGCAAGTGGCTGATGAGCCCCGGCTCGGCCGCGAAGCGCATCAAGACGGCCGGCTCCTCGCGAACGGGCAATGACATGCCCAGGCCTGCGGCGATTGCAACCGCGGAAGCAGCGTTCGCCAGGACGACGACCTCCGCCGGCACGTGCCCGTGCGCGGTATTTACACCGACAGCGCGCCCATTGTGCGTTTCGACCGCTTCAACTGCGCAACCGCACCGGATCCGCGCACCGGCGGTTTGTGCGCCGGCCAGCAACCGATGCGTCAAGTCGATCGGCTCGACCACGAAATCGTCCGGTGCCCATGCGATCAACTCGGGAAGTCGCGCAAGACGCGGCTCCATCCGGGCCACGTCTCGACGTCCCAGCGCCTCCATTTGCACGCCCGCCGCGCGCTGCTCGTCGATCAATGCGGCGGTCTGCGCATCCGTGTCCAGCCAGACAAGCGCCCCGCGCGTCGTCACCGGCAACGGGCCCAGTTCACGCGCCAGCCGGGCGAACTCCGGGAGCGCGCCGAGCGTGCGGGAAAATCCGGACGGGTTTTCAGAAGGAAGCGCGCTACCGGTGCCCACCCAGCCGAACGACCAGTGAGTTGCGCCGCCCGCGGCCGCCGGCTGCTTTTCCAGCAGCGTCACCTGCGCGCCCGATCGCGCAAGATGCCACGCGATGGACGCGCCGACGATGCCTCCGCCGACCACGACGACGCGCAGATGGTTGATTCCCATGAGTGACATTCGGAAGTCGCGGGGTTCCGACTATACCGTTCGCCGCTCTTCGCCGCTGTGCGGTTGCCTGCCGCCCATCATCGCGAATCGCGTCGTCCTCTCGCGCCCGGCAAACAAACAATCGATCGATATCCGCGGCACTTGAGGCGGGCGGACGATACAGAAAAGCCCGCCGAGGCGGGCCTTACTCAAACACCGGGCTCGACACTTCATCGCATGTCCGGAAACGCCGCCGCCTTCAAGCATCGGTCGAACCACACCACATCGTCGCCATCGCCGATCGGCCACATTTCCGCATCGAGTTGCGGCAACCCGGCTACGGGCGCTGACGCGTGGTTATCGCCACCGGCCGCCCCTGCGCGTATCCAAGCCGATTGCGCTCCACCGTTGTCGCACGCATTCTCATGCGCCTGTGTTTCGCAAAATGCCACGGGGCGAACCTTCCCGCCGTCTGCCGCGCTCACCGATCGGTACTGATAAACCGCACCGGTCGCCCAGTCCTCGCTCTGGCTGCAGACCCGTGCACGATGCTGCACATGGACAGCACCGAAACACGCATAGGAAACGTGCGCGCCACTTGCATCGTCGGGAATGAAATCGCAGTTTGCATCGAAACCGGTGAGCGGGCCGCCCGTGTAATTCGCGAGCCACTTGCGCTCGGCCAGCGCACGCGCGATCAACCCTTTGTCCGATCGATCGGCCAGCACGGCGGCGCGCCGATCGATGGCCTTGCGCACTTCGTCGACGGCCAGCGGACGGCCTTCGTAATCGGCGTCGAGACGGTTGTTGCGTGCGTCGATCCAGCGGCGCTGGCCGCGCACCAGCATGTCGCGGATCGTCGTGTCCGGCGCGGCCTTCAGTGCGCCCGAGTACGCCGAATTCATGCGCGCGTCGGCCGCGCGCAGCACGGAGTTCGTACAGATGCGCTTCTCGATCGACTGCACCGCTTTCGCGCAATCCATCGCAAAGGCCGGTAGTGCCATGCCGGCGCTCATCATGAACATCGAAGCAAGACCCGCCAGCCGGCCGGCCGGCCGATGCCATTCGAATCCCTCGCATGCTCTCTCTCAGTCGGTTTTTTCTTGGTCGCACCGCATCGGTGGGGCATCGCCCGTCACAGCCTGTCGTGCCCGCGCGCCGGTATCGCATGTCGCCAAAGGCAGCCTCCATGCTTCACCTTGCAGCGCCGCTCATGGTACGCGCGCCTGCACGGACGCACACCGTCCGGCGCGGTGCGCCCCGGCGTTCCTTCACTGGTGACTGGATCTCGATCGACTGGACGACGGTCATGCACGCCCGAACCCGGCGCGCATTCGGTACCGACGGTCATGAACGACCGTCGGCGAAATGATCCTGCTGGCGGCGGCCGCACATCGTCGCGCCCGAATGCACGATCGGCCGACCCGCACCGCTTTGCTTCGCGGCACCGACGCCCGACGGTTTGCCCGCCGCGGTCGGCCTGCCGCGAAACCGTTACTTCTTCTCCGGCTCCGACGCGCCCGGCTGCTTGAACGGGAACGTGCTGAACATCGACTTCGCCTGGTTCTGCATCTGCTCCTGCATCTGCACGAACATGTTCTTCGACTGCTCGATGTAGCTGGTCATCATCCCTTGCATCATCGGCGCCTGCATGTTCATGAACTGCGACCAGACTTCCGGATTCATCGCATTGCCTTCGTACAGGTTCTTCGACTGATCCGCGAGCTTGTTCTGGATGTCGATGAACGCCTGGATGTTCTTTTCCAGGTACGTCCCCATCATGCCCTGCATCGCATGTCCGTAGAAACGGATGATCTGCGACAGCATCGACGACGAGAACATCGGCACGCCGCCGCTTTCCTCTTCGAGGATGATCTGCAGCAGGATGCTGCGCGTCAGGTCTTCGTTGGATTTCGCGTCGACGACCTTGAAGTCCTCCTGCTCCAGCACGAGTTGCTTCACGTCGGTCAGCGTAATGTACGTGCTTGTCTCTGTATCGTAGAGCCGACGGTTCGGGTACTTCTTGATGAGCCGTTCGGCCGTCTTCTTTGTAGTAGTCATGTAACGCCTTTGAGTGCAGCGTAGCGGAAGTGACGAATCCCCGCCGCCCGAATCCGGGAGGCGGGGGCCTTCGGAATACGCCCGGCTGCGCGGCCACCCGGCCCGCGCAGCGCGGACGCTCAGCCCATGTGCAGGCCGCCGTTCAGCGAGAAGTCGGCGCCGGTCGCGAAACCGGAATCGTTCGACGCGAGCCACGCGACGATCGAACCGATTTCCTCCGGCCCGCCGAGACGCCGCACCGGGATCGTCGCGACGATCTTCTCGAGCACGTCCGGGCGGATCGCCTTCACCATGTCGGTGCCGATGTAGCCCGGCGACACGGTGTTGACCGTCACGCCCTTCGTCGCGACTTCCTGTGCGAGCGACATCGTGAAGCCGTGGATACCGGCCTTCGCGGTCGAATAGTTGGTCTGGCCGAATTGCCCTTTCTGGCCGTTCACCGACGAAATGTTGATGATTCGGCCCCAGCCGCGTTCGACCATCCCGTCGATCACCTGCTTCGTCACGTTGAACAGGCTCGTCAGGTTGGTGTCGATCACGGCGGTCCAGTCTTCGTGCGTCATCTTGCGGAACACGACGTCGCGCGTGATACCCGCGTTGTTGACGAGCACGTCGATCTCGCCGACTTCAGCCTTGACCTTGTCGAACGCTTCCTTGGTCGAGTCCCAGTCGCCGACGTTGCCTTCCGACGCGATGAAATCGTACCCGAGCGCCTTCTGGTCCTCGAGCCATTTCACCCGGCGCGGCGAGTTCGGGCCACATCCTGCGACCACCTTGAAGCCGTCTTTCGACAGGCGCTGGCAGATGCTGGTGCCGATGCCGCCCATCCCGCCCGTTACGTACGCAATTCGCTGAGACATAAATCTCACTCCATTTTTTGGTTTCGAGAGCTGCCGGAGCCCCCTCTGACTTCACGTGACGCCGGCCGAAGCCGCAATCGGCCGGCGCACGGATTCGGTTCGCCGGTGGCGAACGGCCGGTTACGGACGACCGGTTACGGACGCTCGACCGCGAGCGCAACGCCCATCCCGCCGCCGATGCACAGCGACGCCAGCCCGCGCTTCGCGTCGCGTTTCTGCATTTCGTGCAGCAGCGTCACCAGGATCCGGCAGCCCGATGCACCGATCGGGTGACCGATCGCGATCGCCCCGCCGTTCACGTTCACCTTCGACGTGTCCCAGCCCATCTGCTTGTGCACCGCCAGCGCCTGCGCCGCGAACGCCTCGTTGATCTCCATCAGGTCCAGGTCGCCCGGCGTCCAGCCCGCGCGCTCCAGGCACCGGCGCGACGCCGGCACCGGGCCCATCCCCATCACGCTCGGATCGACACCCGCGTTCGCGTAGGCCTTGATCTTCGCCAGCGGTGTCAGACCCAGCGCCGCGGCCTTCTGCGCCGACATCACCAGCACCGCCGCCGCGCCGTCGTTCAGCCCCGACGCGTTCGCCGCCGTCACCGAGCCGTCCTTCGAGAACGCCGGCTTCAGCCCCGCCAGCGACTCCGCCGTCACGCCGTGACGCACGAATTCGTCGGTCGCGAACTGCAGCGGCTCGCCCTTACGTTGCGGGATCGACACCGGCACGATCTCGTCGGCGAAGCGGCCCGCCTTCTGCGCGGCTTCCGCCTTGTTCTGCGACAGCGCCGCGAACGCATCCTGCTCCTCGCGCGTGATCCCGTATTCCTTCGCGACGTTCTCCGCCGTGATGCCCATGTGGTACTGGTTGTACACGTCCCACAGGCCGTCGACGATCATCGTGTCGACCAGCTTCGCATCGCCCATCCGGAAGCCGTCACGCGAGCCCGGCAGCACGTGCGGCGACGCGCTCATGTTCTCCTGGCCGCCCGCGATCACGATGTCCGCGTCGCCCGCGACGATCGCGTTTGCTGCCAGCATCACGGCCTTCAGGCCCGAGCCGCACACCTTGTTGATCGTCATCCCCGGCACTGCCGTCGGCAGCCCGGCCTTGATCAGCGACTGCCGCGCCGGGTTCTGGCCCGAGCCGGCCGTCAGCACCTGGCCCATGATCACTTCGCTCACCTGCTCGGGCTTCACGCCCGCGCGCTCCAGCACCGCGCGGATCACCGTCGCGCCCAGTTCGGGCGCCGCAATCTTCGCAAGCGAACCGCCGAATTTGCCGACCGCGGTCCGCGCGGCCGATACGATCACTACGTCCGTCATTTCCCTTTCCTCCAGGCCCGCACGACACGGCGCATCGCTACCGGCCCTGTTAAAAAAACTGCGGTGCATCGGACAGCGTGCGCCGCTGTCCGTCTTTCGTCAATCGCGCTGCAATACGTACCGGCCCGGCGCCGGCTCGATCACCGGGAACTGTGCGGAACCGGGCTGGGCAGGCGGCGCCACCTTGCGGCCGCCGTACTGGTCGAGCCACTCGACCCAGGTCGTCCACCAGCTTCCCGGGTGCTCGGTCGCACCGGCAAACCAGTCGTCCGCCGATTCGGGCAGGTCGCTGTCGTTGATCCAGTAGCTGCGCTTCTTCTTCGCCGGCGGATTGATCACGCCCGCGATGTGCCCCGACGCGCCGAGCACGAACTTCAGCGGGCCCGACAGGATCGACGTCGATGCATAGGCCGTCTGCCACGGCACGATGTGATCCTCGCGCGAGCCGTAGATGAAGGTCGGCACGTCGATCAGTGTCAGGTCGACCGATTCGCCGCACACGGTCAACGCGCCCGGCTCGCGCAGCTTGTTCTCGAGATAGGTATTGCGCAGGTACCACGCGTACATCGGGCCCGGCAGGCTCGTCGAATCGCCGTTCCAGTACAACAGGTCGAACGGCGCCGGCGTGCGGCCCTTCAGGTAGTTGTCGACGACGTAGTTCCACACGAGGTCGTTCGGTCGCAGGAACGAGAACGTGTTCGCGAACTCGACGCCGCGCATCAGCCCCGGCTGCGTGCCGTTCTTGCCGCCGATGGTCTGCTCGCGCATCTGCACGTGCGCCTCGTCGACGAACACGTCGAGGATGCCGGTGTCGCTGAAGTCGAGCATCGCGGTGAGCAGCGTCATCGACGCGACCGGATGTTCGCCGCGCGCGGCGAGCACCGCGAGCGCGGTCGCGAGCATCGTGCCGCCGACGCAGAAGCCGAGCGTGTTGATCTGCTCGCGGCCGCTCACCTGCTGCACGGCGTCGATCGCCGCGAGCAGCCCTTCGTTCATGTAGTCGTCCCACGTCTTGTGCGCGACCGATGCGTCCGCGTTGCGCCACGACACGAGGAACACCTGATGGCCGTTCGACAGCGCATGCGCGACGAGCGAATTCTCGGGCTGCAGGTCGAGGATGTAGAACTTGTTGATGCACGGCGGGACGATCAGGAGCGGCCGCTCGAACACCTTGTCCGTCTTCGGCGTGTACTGGATCAGCTGGATCAGGTCGTTCTCGTAGACGACCGCACCTTCAGTACACCCGAGGTTCTTGCCGACCACGAACTGCGATTCGTCGGTCTGCGAAATCTTGCCGCGCTGCAGGTCGCCGAGCAGGTTCATCATCCCCTGCCGCAGGCTTTCGCCCTGCGTCTCGAGAATCGATTTCTGTGCGTCGGGATTGAGTGCGAGGAAGTTGCTCGGCGCGGCGGCGGCCGTCCACTGCTGGACCGTGAAACGAATGCGCTCGCGCGTCTTCGGATCGGTCTGAAGCGCGTCGGCCAGTTCCTGCAGATAGCGCGCGTTGAGCAGATACCAGGCCGCCGCGAACGCATGCGCCGGCGACGCCTTCCATGCATCGCCGCTGAAGCGGCGGTCCTTCAGTTCGGGCGACTCGAGCTTCGCGGCGGCGGCCTGCTGCATCAGCGCCATGCAATCGCGCGCGTAGTCGGCCTGCAACGCCTGAAGCCGCTCGGGGGGAATCGCGGCGGCCGGCAGCTTCAGCCCGGCGAACGGCGACGCCATCGCGCCGAAATCGGGCATCGACGGCACCTGGAACGGAAACGATGTCGGAAACTGGAATGTCGCGAACGGATTCACGGTGGCCGACGCAGTCGCGGCACGTGCCGGATCCGCAAAACCGCGCCACGCGTTCAACCACGACTCGAACATCTGCTGCATCGGCTGGGCGGCCGGATCGAAACCAATGCTGCCCGTGGAAGTGCCCGCCTGAGCGGACGTCGACGATTTTTTCGATGCTGTCATTACCTGCCTTACCGGTGATTCGTGAGCGTCTGTCGTGAAATCCTGCTCGCGGGCGGCATGCCGGCAGCGAGCCGGGCCGTCATGCTCTGGAGAGGCGTCTCCAGATTCTGCCGCAGTGCGGTATTTTTATCATTATCGTTTTCCCCATGTGAAGCGCCATATCAAACCGCTGAACAATTCCGCACGGAGATAATCCTCGCGCAACAGGCGGGACAAGGGTTCCGGCGAAACATAAAACATTTTGATTGACTTGACTTCGCATTTTTCATTCAGCCGCGCATGTAACGCGGCATGGCCGCCGCAAAATCGAGATAACCCGATTTTGCAGCGCGACAAATCCCGCGCCCATGCGCATCCCGTCAATCCGCCAGCCAGATCGCCGCCGCCATGCGGCCCGTCACGCGGTCGCGCCGGTACGAATAGAAGCGCGCCTGTTCGGTGACCGTGCAGGCCGTCCCGCCGCTCACGTGCGCCACGCCCGCACGCGCAAGACGCAAGCGCGCGAGCGCGTAGAGATCGGCCAGGAACTTGCCGGGCGCGCCATCGATCGCGACGAACGCAAGCCGGGTTTCATCATGCTCCGACTGCGGGGCCGTGTCGAGAAACGCATCACGCACGTCGGCGCCGACCTCGAACGCCCGCGGGCCGATCGCCGGCCCGAGGTAAGCATGAAGCGCGTCCGTCGCACCGCCCGCGAGTGCCGCGACCCGCGCCGCCGTCTGTTCGACGAT